>JAZDGE010000242.1:0-2892 GCA_043807175.1 Acidobacteriota bacterium | reverse complement strand
GCCGCCATTCTAGACGTTCTGGTTGGAGCAAGGCCTGAACGAATGACATGGCGCGCTTCCCTCGCAATTGGGGTCAGGGGCTAGGAGTTGGGGGCACAGGTGTCAGAGTAGCCCTCTTCTCTGTTCTGGACCTGGACTTGGACCTGGACCTAGGAGCCTGTCGGAGAAATCGGGTGTGGGCGCGTTGCGAGCGCCGCGGGGCGAGATGCAAGGCGCCGCGGCGAAGGCGATGCGGGCCCATCGGCGAGCCGCGGCAACGGGGCAGATCGCCCCGCGCCGCCGCAACCCGAAGGGCGGAGGGGACTTGCGATTTTCGACCCGCAATCTGCGGCACCTTCGAATCCGGATCTTGGCTCACGCTTCATTGGCCATCCTCTCCTCAGCAAGTCCCCTGCGCGCGGCCCGCCCCATTTCTCCGACAGGCTCCTAGCCCGCATTTCTCACCGCGGTCCGTAGCGAAAGCGCCGAGAGTGCGTCAGATCGGGCCGCACGTAGCGACGAACGACGCAGGCGTACTTGAACAGTACGTCGAGGAGTGAGGAGCGAGTACGGCCCGAGATGGCGTGCTATCGGCGCTTGCAGTAGGACAAGCGGTGAGAAATGCGGGCTAGCCATCGATGGTGGTGCGATCCCGCCAGCGCTCCATGAAGAGCCGCCGCGATGGCACATCAAGCTCGACTCGTCCGGGGGTCATCGACTCGAAGTGAAGCGAGTCGACGCCCGCCGCGCACAGCACACGCCATCCCTGCTGCCGCGCCCGCAAGCAAAAGTCGATGTCCTCGAGGCCGAAGGGGTAGTCCTCGTCGAACCCGCCGAGCTGCTGCCAGGCCTCGCCGCGAATCAGCATGCACGCCCCCGTGACCGCCTGGAACTCCCCGTCGAGGCGCGCAACCAGGTGGCCGGGTCGCCTTCGGTCGAGGTGATAGGGCCCCTTCTGTCCCTTGCCGAAGACCACGCCGCGGTGCTGGATCGTGCCGTCGGGGAACACCAGCCGGGCGCCGCAGATGCCCGCACGAGGAGTCGCTTCGAGCAGTGTGAGCATGTGCCCAACGGCCTGCGGGTGGACGAAAACGTCGTTGTTCACGAGGAGGAAATCCTCGCCGGGGTAGCGGGCGACCGCCGCGTTGTTGGCGGCGCCGAACCCGCGTGGGATATCAAGGCGAATCAGCTCCACCTGCAGCCCTTCCGTTCGCAGATCGGCCTGCCGGTAGGGGAGCTCGGAGGCGTTGTCCACGACCACCGCCCGGTGAGCGCGGCCGCTGGCGGCGAGCGCGTGGGCGAGGCAGTCCAGACAGTGGCGCAGCAGCCCGATGAGACCGGCCGAAACGACGATGGCAGTGATCCCTGGCAGCATCACGCGGCGAGCTCCTTCAGCTCGCGCTCGAGCAGCGCCGCCAGCCGCCGGCGGATCAGGGCGGGGTGGAATCGCGCCGCGGTGGCGAGCGCGGCGGCGCGCAGGCGCGCGCGCCGACGAGAGGCGTCCCGCGACGACAGGCTGCGCAACGCCGCAGGGAGCGCCTCCGGCGCCGCCACCACGCAGTTGCAGCCGTCCTCAAGGTAGTCCGTGCCACCCCTCACGGGCACGGACGCCACGACGCACCCGGCTGCCATCGCCTCCAGCGCGGGCAGGCCGAACTGCTCTCCCACCGAGGTCGCGAGATAGAACCCTGCCGACTTCATCACACCCGCCACCTCCTCCTCGTCCAGCTCGTCGATCGGCGCGAAGTCGAGGTGGGGGCAGGACCGCATGCAGGCGCGGGCGATGCGGTAGCCGCGGCGGGGCATGTAGGCCACCAGATTCTCGGCCTTGGCGGCGCCGTCGTAGGTGAAGCACCGCGAGACGGCGAGCCCGATCTCGAAGGGCTCGCGGCCGGACCTCTCCCGCACATAACGGCTCGCCTGCGGCCAGCAGGTGAGCACCAAGACGCCGGGATCGGCGAGGATCGGGTCCATGCGCAAGTCGGTGCCCTGGCAGTGCACGAGGCGCCGGCCCGGGAGACCGGCGAGCCTTTGATAGTCCGGGGGCCAGTTGAGCGCGATCCAGTCATTCTCCGATGCCGCCGCCCGCGCCTCGGCGTCATCGATCACCGGGGCCGAGAGCCGAAACCACTGCGGCGCCCGGCCGCCGGGGAGGGCAAGGACGGCTGGCGCCCCTGCTCCCACGAGCATTTCGACGAGCTGAGCGCCGACCTTGACGCCGCCGAAGCGCCCGCGATCCGGGAGGAAGTAGTAGATCATCCCTGGCGTCCGAGGAGCGTGCGAAGCGGCTCGCAGGGAGCGACCAGCGCCGCCAGCGCCGTGGCGAGCGCGGCGCCGTGATGGAGGCGGGCGTAGCCAAGGCGCGCGGCCATCAGCATGCGCCGCCGGGTTCGCTCGGACACCCGGGCGCCACGGCCCTGCCCGTGGGCCAGGGTGACGTCGAGCGGGATGACATCGCCCCCGGCGCGGGCCAGGCGCAGCCCGAAGTCGACGTCCTCCATGTAGACGAAAAAGCGCGGGTCGAAGCCGCCGAGGGCGAGAAACGTCGGCCGGTGAACGAAGAGGCAGGCGCCATGTGGCCACCACCAGCGCCTGTCGTGGTAGCCGCGACGGCGTCGCAACCAGCGCGAGAGCGGGTTGGCGCCGTAGCCGGTTTCGAGCACATCGGCCATCAGCTTGAGCCCAGTGTAGCCCGGCTGGCGCCCCGGCACCCGCTCGCCCTGTCGCTCGCGCAAGCTGGGCACGGCGCAGCGCAACGGTCGGCCGACAAGGGCGGCGGCGGCGAGGGGAAAGAGCTCGGGGACGGGACGGCAGTCGGGGTTCAAGAAGCACAGCAGCTCCTGCTCCGCCGCCGCCGCGCCGGCGTTGGCGGCGCGGGCGTAGCCCTCGTTCGCGGCATTGGCGAGCACGCGC
>JAZDGE010000241.1:0-3640 GCA_043807175.1 Acidobacteriota bacterium | reverse complement strand
CGCCGAGCCCACCGCCCTCAACGCGGCCGACCCGGCGCCTCCGCCGCCCCTGCCGGTGGCGGCCGCCGAGCTTCCCGCAATCCCCGCCCGTCCCTGGCGGCAGTTGGCGCCGGCCGCGGCGGCCTTGCTCGTTGTCGGCGCGGCGCTCGCCTGGCGCGCCCCCGATCTCGGCAAGGGGATCGGCGTGCAATTGCGGCCGGATGAGGTGCGTTCGATCGCGACTGCCTTCCTGCGCGAACGGGGGGTGGATCCGGCCGCCTGGCGGACGGTGGTGACGGCCAGGGAGGACTACCTCGACCCCAAGGCGCGGCGCTTTCTGCTCGAAAACGGCGGCATCGACGTGGTCCACCGCTTCGCCGCCGAGCTCCCGCCCTGGGAGGTGCGGGTGTTCCGGCCGGAGGAGCGCGAGGAGTGGCAGCTCGCGGTCGACGACAGGAGCAAAGCAGTGGTGCGTTTCCGGCATGTCCTGCGCGAGGAGGCGCCGGGCGCTACGCTGCCGGTGGAGCAGGCACGCGGTCGCGCCGAGGCGGCGCTGGCGGCCGCCGGCGTCGACACGGGTGCGTTGGTGTTCAAGGAGGTGAAGACGGAGAAGCGGCCGGCCCGTCTCGACCACGAGTTCACCTGGAAGGATCCAGCCAAGAGCGTCGGCGAGGCCGAGTACCTGCTCGACGTCGGGGTTCAGGGCGACGCGCTCGATGCCATGGAGAGGCGCCTCAAGCTCCCCGAGGCCTGGGAGCGTGATCGCGATCGCGGCACCGCGACGCGCTATGCACTGATGGCGATCAAGATCCTCCTTGCCGCCTGGCTGGCGGTCCATGGCCTGCTGCTGCTCTACCGCGCTGTCCGTGCCGGCACAGTCTGCTGGCGACCGGCGTTCGTGCTTGCCGCCGGCATCGCAGTGTTCGCGGCGGTCGGCGCCGCCCTGGTGTCGCCGCTGGCCTGGGCGCGCTATGGCACCGCATGGCCAGAGGCGTCCTTCCGCACCATGACGCTGGTCTCGATGGTGATCGGGGTGCTCGCGCAGGCGGGCGTGGCGGTGCTGGCGCTGGGCGTGATCGCGGCCTGCTTCCCGGCGGCGCGCGCCGCGCTGGCGCCGGCACTCCGGCGCCCGGTGGCGGGAAGCGCCCTGGCCGCCACGGCTGCGGCCTTCGGCGCGATCCTGGCGCTTGAGGGCGTCGCGAGCTATGCCTGCTCGGCCTGGCCGCGCCTCTTTTCCGATGCGCCGATCTCGGTCCCGATGTACGTCGCGACCGCGATCCCCTGGCTGGCGGGCGTTGGGGGAGCGCTGGGTGCGGTGCTGCTCACGCTCGCGCTCCTGGCTGCCGCGATCCACCGATGGACGAACGCGCCTCATGCGTGGGAGCGGCCCGTGCTCGCCGTCCTCATCGTGCTGGCGCTCATGCCGGGTGGCGCGGACGCCTCGGCCGGTGAGCTTGCCACCGGCTTGATCCAGGGCGCCGTCCTCTTCGCCGCCGGCGTCGCGCTCCTGCGCTGGATGTTCGCCGGCAACTCGGTGGCATATCTGCTGATGGCCTGCACGATTGCCGTGGCGCGGGTCGCCAGCCAGTTGATCGCTCAGCCCGGCGACGCCTACAGCTTCCAGGGCTGGGCGCTGCTGGTGGCCGGCCTGCTGGCCGGGCTGGCCTGGCTCTACCGCCGCCCGCGCGAGGAGGTGAGCTAAACTCCGCGCCGTGAGGTGGCGGGAAACGGTCCCTGCGCGATTCTCGTGCCTGCTGGCTGCGGCGCTCGCCATCGGCGTACTCGGCGGCTGCTCGGTCCGGCGCATGGCGGTGAACGCGCTCGGCAACGCGCTCGCCGCGGGCGGCTCAAGCTATGCCAGCGACGACGACCCTGAGCTCGTCAAGGGTGCCCTTCCATTCGCCCTCAAGACCATCGAGGGGCTGCTCGACACACCGCAGCGACACCGCGCCCTGCTGCTCGCGGCCGCGAGCGGGTTCACCCAGTACTCGTACGCTTTCGTGCAGAGCGAGGCGGACTACGTGGAGGCCGACGACTTCGCCGCCGCCAAGGCGATGCGCGCGCGGGCGGTGCGCCTCTACTTGCGCGCCCGCGGTTATGGCCTGCGCGGTCTCGAGGAAGCGGCGCCGGGCTGCGGCGCCGAGCTGACGCGCGAGCCGCAGCGCTGCCTGGCGCGGCTCGGTCGGGCCGACATCGGCCTGCTCTACTGGACCGCCGCGCCGTGGGCGGCGGCGATCTCGCTCGCCAAGCAGAATGCGGAGCTGACCGCCGATCTCGCCCTCACCGAGGCGCTCATGCGGCGCGGCCTGGAGCTCGACGAGGGCTGGAGCGAGGGCGCGATTCACGACTTCTTCATCGCCTACGAGGGAGGCCGGCCGCCGGCCGCGGGCGGCTCCGTCGAGCGCGCCCGGCGCCACCTCGAGCGCGCGCTGGTGCTGGCGCATGGCCGGCGGGCGGCGCCGCTGGTGAGCTTCGCCGAGACGGTGGCGCTCGGGGCCCAGGATCGGGCCGAATTTGAGACGCTTCTCAATAAGGCGCTGGCAATCGATCCCGACGCCGCGCCCGAGCAGCGCCTGGCCAACCTGGTGGCGCAAAAGCGCGCCCGCTGGCTGCTGGCGCGGGCGCCGGAGCTCTTTCTCGAGTGATCGGTCCCGGACCAGGAGCGCTCACGTGGTAAATATCGACACGCTCACGGCATGCTTCTTGCTACGCGCTCGGGTGGGGGACGGGCGGTTGAGATTTCTGGGTGGGGTGTGGGGGAAACTGTCGACTGTCAACTGTCGGCCCAGAGGCGAAGCCTCTCCACGGGCGGGAGGGTTTCCTGGGTGGGGTGTGGGGGAAACTGTCGGCTGTCGGCTGCGAGCCGAAGCCTCTCCCTCGACTTTGGCGATGTGGCGCGAGCATGGCTCGCGCCAAAGGCAAGGCGGCAGCATGGCTGCCGCACTCCAAGACGCCCTGCAGCCTGCGGCACCGCATGTCACCCACCAAGGCCCCCGGGGGGGGTGTGGAGTGCGCAAGCCGTGCTTGCGCCTTGTTTTGCGCCAGCCATGCTGGCGCACTGCAACGCCGTCGCGGTTGGTGCCGGTCGGCCGGGGGGGCGCGAGCATGGCTGCCACAACGGCAAACGGCCAAAGTCGACCGAGAGCCGAAGCCTCGCCACGGGGGGGCGGGTCTTCTGGGTGGAGTGGGGGGGAAACTGTCAACTGTCAACTGTCAGCTATCGTCTATCAACGCGGGGCTTCGCCTCGTCGGTTTGAGGCTGGGCATCGTTAGGGGGACTTTGATGACTTGGAAACCATCATGGCGCGCATGGCCGGTCGCGCTTGCCTTGCTGGCGTCGATCCTGGCGCCGGCTCCTGCCCGCGCCGAGGGCCTGGTGATCAAGCTCGCGACCCTGGTGCCCGAGGGCTCGTCGTGGTACGACATCATCCGCGAGATGGGGGAGGCCTGGAAGCAGGCCGCGGGAGGCAAGCTGACCGTCCGCGTCTATGCCGGCGGGGTGGCCGGCGACGACGCCGACGTGGTGCGCAAGATGCGCCTCGGCACGCTCAATGCGAGTGTCCTCACCACCGCCGGCCTGGCCGCCATCGACCGCATGATCTACGCGCTCGAGGTGCCGATGATGTACGCGTCCTACGAGGAGCTCGACGCGGTCCTGGCG
>JAZDGE010000240.1:0-8241 GCA_043807175.1 Acidobacteriota bacterium | reverse complement strand
GTTCTTCTCGCAAGTGACGGGGACAAGCTCGCCCTGCTCTCGGCCGCGGGAGAGATCCGTTCCTTTTCTGGCACCCTCGCCTGCGCTCGCAGCTTGCTTGCCACGCCGAGCGCAGTGTTTGCCGCCGCCAGTCCACCCTGTCAGGCAGGGTTGACCCGGCTCGCACCGGATGAGGCGTCGGAGCAGCTCGTGCTCAAGCTGGCCGAGGCGCCGCTCGGCCTGGTCGCGCAAGCGGATGGAAGCGTCGTGTTCGGCAATGCTCTCGGTCTCTGGCGATGGAGTGGGGGCGAGCAGACCACACGGGTAGGCGCCGGCCTGACCCCGGGCCCCGGGTAACACCTGACGTTTCGGAAATCGCACAAACAACGGCCCGGATGGGGTCTAGGGGTTGGGGGTTGGGGAGAAACAACGCAACGCCGCGGGCGCGGATGCAGCGGCGTTCGAATGCCGGCGTATTTCCGACCGGGAGTACGTAGGCATGCGCCACGCAACAAACGCGGCGCTGGCAACCCCTAGCCCCCAACCCCGAATCCCCAACCCCAAAAGCGAGCGAAGCGAGCTGGGTTTCTGCTGACGGCCTTACCCGCGAAGCTCGGCAAGCTCCTGGCGCAGCTTGATGTAGGAGGTGTAGCGGCGGGAGGAGAGCTTGCCATCCTGCACTGCCGCCTGCACTCCGCACTCGGCCTCGTCGGTATGCGAGCAGTCGCTATAGGCGCAGCGGCCGAGGTGCCGTTTGAGGTCCGGAAAGCACTCGTGCAGCTCCTCGGGCGCCAGGTCCCAGAGACCAAACTCCCTCACACCCGGGGTGTCGACCACGAACCCGCCACCTGTCAGGGGCAGCAGTTGGGCGGTGGTGGTCGTGTGCCGGCCCTTCCCCGTTGCCTCCGAGATCGAGCCCTCGCGGAGCCGGTAGCCAGGCTGGATCGCATTGAGAAGAGCAGATTTGCCGACGCCGGAGGGGCCACAGAAAAGAGTGGTTTGACCGCCGACCGCGCGCTTGAGATTCCCCATGCCGCGGGCGGTACGCGCCGACACGAGCAGGATCGGGTAGCCGGCGTCCTGATAGTCACCGATCCAGCCATCGATCCCTTCACAGCCCTGGTCGATCTTGTTGATGCAGACGATCGGCGCGATGCCGGCGTGGTGGCAGCCGACCACCAGCCGATCGAGCAGGGGCGGGTTGGGTTCTGGCGAAACCGCCGCCATCACCAGCACGGCCTGGTCGACATTGGCCGCGATCACATGTGAGCGCTGCTCGCCCGGGGACTTGCGCGCCAGGGTGCCGCGGCGGGGCTCGACCTCGGCGACGACGAGCTGGGGCGCGGCGCCCTCGAGAACGACTCGGTCACCGACCACCAGCCGCTGGTCGAGGACCTTGCCCTGCCAGCGCAGCCGGCGTCGAAAGGGGACTACGAGCGTCTCGGCGTCCACCTGGACGCGAACAAGAGGCCCATAGACTGCGGTCACGACCGCCGCCACCCGCGCCGTCACGAGGGCGAGTATAGCCCACCTCGGCGCGGTTTCTGGCGGCACGCCGCGAGGGTCTGCTGGCGCCGGCTCCCCGTCAGCGTGGCGTGGCCGTCATGGCTGCCGGCTCCACCTCGAACGCGAGCTCTCCGCTGGCCACCGCGATGTGCACCGTGGCGCCCTCGCCGATCTCGCTCGCCAGCACCATGCGGGCGAGGCGATCCTGGACCTCGCGCTGGATGGTTCGCTTGAGCGGGCGGGCGCCGAAGTCAGGGTCGTACCCCGCCTCGGCCAGCCAGGTGATTGCCTCGTCGTCCGCCTCGATGCGAATGTGGCGGCCGGCGAGCAGGGCGTTCACGCGGGCGAGCTGGATCCCGACGATGGCCTTGATGTGCTCCGGGCCGAGGCGGTGAAACACCAGTATCTCGTCGATGCGATTCAGGAACTCCGGCCGGAGTCTCTCCCTGAGCTCGCGCTGCACCAGCTCCAGCATGCGCTCGCGCGCCGCTTCCTGGTGCTCCTGGATGAGCTCGGACGCGAGGTTGGAGGTCATGATCACCACCGAGTTGCGGAAGTCCACCGTCCGCCCCTTGCCATCGGTGAGGCGCCCGTCGTCGAGGACCTGCAGGAGCACGTTGATGACGTCCGGGTGTGCCTTCTCCACCTCGTCGAGCAGCACCACCGAGTAGGGCCGGCGGCGCACGGCCTCGGTGAGCTGGCCGCCCTCCTCGTGGCCGACGTAGCCTGGCGGGGCGCCGATCATGCGCGCCACCGCGTGCTTCTCCATGTACTCCGACATGTCGAGGCGAACCATCGCTCGCTCGTCATCGAAAAGAAACTCGGCTAGCGCCCGCGCCAGCTCGGTCTTGCCCACGCCGGTCGGGCCCAGGAAGAGAAACGAGCCGGCTGGGCGGTTGGGGTCCTTGAGGCCGGCGCGAGCGCGACGCACCGCGGTGGCCACTGCGGCCACCGCCTCGTCCTGGCCTACCACCCGCTGGCAGAGCCGATCCTCCATTGACAGGAGCTTGGTCTTCTCGCCTTCCAGCAACCGCGCCACCGGAATGCCGGTCCAGCGTCCGACCACCTCGGCCACTGCCTCCTCGCCGACCTCCTCGGCGAGCAGCGAGCCATGCTCTGATTGGTGCGTCTTCAGCGCTTCACTGGCGCCCTCCAGCTCGCGGTTGAGACGAACCAGCTCGCCATAGCGCAGTTGAGCGGCGCGCTCGAGGTTGCCCTCACGCTCCGCGCGCAGGGCGGCCTCGCGAGTGATCTCGATCTCCTCCTTGAGCGAGCGAATACGCCCGATTAGCTCCTTTTCCTTCTGCCAGGAGGCCTTCATCCCGGTGGTCCTTTCCTTCAACTCGGAGAGCTCGGCGGCGTTCTCCTTGAGGCGCGCGAGCGACGCCGGGTCGGGCTCCTTGGCGAGGGCGCGCTTCTCGATCTCGAGCTTGACGGCGCGCCGCTCCAGCTCATCGATCTCGGCCGGCAGCGAGTCGATCTCGATGCGCAGCCGTGAGGCGGCCTCGTCGATGAGGTCGATCGCCTTGTCGGGCAGGAAACGATCGGTGATGTAACGCGACGAGAGCGCCGCGGCGGAGAGAATCGCGCCGTCAGTGATGCGCACGCCATGGTGGACCTCATAGCGCTCCTTCAGTCCGCGCAAAATGGCGACGGTCTCCTCGACCGTCGGCTCGCCGAGCAGCACGGGCTGAAAGCGGCGCTCGAGGGCGGCATCCTTTTCGATGTACTTGCGGTACTCGGCCAGCGTGGTGGCGCCGATGCAGCGCAGCTCACCGCGGGCGAGCGCGGGTTTCAGGAGATTGGCGGCATCGATCGCCCCCTCGGCCGCGCCCGCTCCCACCAGGGTGTGTATCTCGTCGATGAACAGGATCACCGCTCCCTCGGCGTCGACCACCTCCTTGACGAGCGCCTTGAGGCGGTCCTCGAACTCGCCGCGGTACTTGGCGCCGGCCACCACCGCCCCGAGGTCAAGGGCGACGATGCGACGGCTTCTCAACGTCTCGGGCACGTCGCCACTGGCGATGCGCTGGGCCAGCCCTTCGGCCACCGCAGTCTTGCCCACGCCCGGCTCGCCGATGAGCACCGGGTTGTTCTTGGTCCGGCGGTTGAGCACCTGCATCACGCGCCGAATCTCCTCGTCGCGCCCGATCACCGGGTCGAGCTTGCCGGCGCGCGCGAGCTCGGTGAGGTCGCGGCCGTACTTCTTGAGCGCCTCGAACTTCTCCTCCGGACTCTGATCGGTGATCCGGTGCGAGCCCCGCAGCTCCTGGATCGCGCGCAGCAGGGCGTCGCGGTTGGCGCCGAAGCGCTCGAGCAGTTGGGCGCCCGAGCAGCCGCCCAAGGCGGCGATCGCAAGCACGAGATGCTCCACTGAAAGGTAGTCATCCTGGAACTGTGGCGCCAGCTTGCCAGCGGCTTGGAGAACCGCCCGCAGGTCTCGCGAGCTCACCGGATCTGCGCCGCCTTGCGCCGAGGGCAGGCGCGCGAGATCCTCGGTGAGTGCATCGCGAAGGCGCCCCAGTGGCACGCCCACCTTGCCGAGGAGGCGCCCGACCAGCCCGTCCTTCTGTTCCAGCAGCGCCAGCAGCAGGTGGCTCGGGATCACCTCGGGGTTGCCGCGGCCGCGGGCAAGCTCCACCGCGCTCTCGAGCGCCTCTCCAGCTTTGATCGTGAAGTTGTTCGATGCGGTCACCTTGCAGCCTCCCGGCGCACAGCCTGTGCGACCTTGTGCCCCCATCAACATAGGATCTTAGTGCGTTTGTGTCAAGTCGTGATGATCAAAATCTTAGTGTGAGCCAATCAACTATTATCAGAAACGAACGGGCCAACGTCTTCGCTCCCCGCCTTTGGGCGGGGGACGGGCGGGCGGGCTTACTGGGTGGGGGGTGGCGGAAACTGTCAACTGTCGGCTGTCGGTTGCCCCTCGTCGTTCGAGGCGAAACCGCGTTCACAGCCTGCCGCTCTTGACGTCGCGGCATCGCGTGTACAATGCGCCAGCATTCACCGCCGAGGAGCCCATTAGGGCTCGCAGTCCGGCGAGCTGACGGAGGGTTCATGAGCGAAACGCGCCACTCCCCGGTCGTGCCCGCCAACCAGGAGATGTCGGAGTTCACGCTGCGGGCGCTGCTCATCGGTCTCGTAATGTGTGTGGTGCTCGGGGCGGCCAATGCCTACCTCGGGCTGCGCGCCGGCATGACGATCGCCGCCACCTACCCTGCGGCTGTCATCGGAATGGCGGTGCTGCGGCTGCGCAAGGGGTCGATCCTCGAGGAGAACTTCGCCCGTACGGTCGGCTCGATCGGCGAGTCGGTCGCGGCCGGTGCGATCTTCACGATTCCCGCGTTCGTCATCCTCGGGATGTGGAAGTTCGACCCCGAGCACATGGTCCGCGAGTACCTGCTGGCCACCGCGCTGATGATCCTGGGTGGCCTGCTCGGCATCATGTTCGTGACCATCCTGCGGCGGGTGATGGTGGAGGACCCCAGCCTGCCGTTCCCGGAGTCGGTGGCGGCATCGGAGATCCACAAGGCCGGCCAACGGGGAACCGAGGCCGCAGCCCAGCTCTTCAAGGCGATGGGCGTGGGCGCCTTCATCAAGCTGGTCGGTGATTTTGGCGTCTTCCGCGCCAAGAACGCGTTCGCCGTGGCGGTCGGCAAGCTCAACGAGAGCTTCGTCCGCCTCGGGTTGACCAGCGACGCCAAGAAGGTCACGGCAGGCGGCATCTCGACCTTCTCGGCGCCCGAGATCACCCCCGCCTACCTCGGCGTCGGCTTCATCATCGGCCCCGAGCTCGGCGCCCTCAACTTCGCCGGCGGCCTCCTCGCCTGGGGGCTGTTTGTCCCGCTGCTGGTCTTCTTCGTCGGGCCGACGATGATCGGCCAGTACACCACCGACGGGGGGCAGGACTGGGCCGCGCTCACTGGCCACCTTTACCGCTTCATCGTCCGGCCGATCGCGGTCGGCGGCATGCTCGTCGGCGCCTGCTACACCCTCTATCGGATGCGCAAGAACTTGATCGCCGGCATCAGCCGCGGCATCGCCGATGTGCGCAAGGCGACGGGCGCCGAGGCGGCCACGGCGCGCACCGAGCGCGACCTGCCTTTTAAGACCGTGCTTGTTGGCATCGCGGCCATCCTCGCCCTGATGGCCGCGCTCTATTTCTACTTTACCAAAGGGGTCGGCTCCGCGCTCCTCGCCGCGCTGGTGATCCTGGTGACCGGCTTCTTCTTCGCCGCCGTCTCGGGCAACCTCGTCGGCATGATCGGTTCCTCCAACAACCCGATCTCGGGCCTCACCCTTGCCACCACGATCATCGCCGCCCTCACGATGGTGATCGTCGGCGCCAAGGGCGCCGCCGGAGTGGCGGCAGTGCTCGGGGTCGCGGCGGTGGGGTGCGTGTCCGCCGCGGTGGCCGGTGAGATGCTCCAGGACCTCAAGGTCGGCCATATTCTCGGCGGCACGCCCTGGCGGATGCAGGTGGGCGACATCATTGGCGTGGTCGTCGCCGGCCTGGTGCTGTTCTTCCCGCTCTACCTCATGCACACCGCCGATGTGGCCCGCTTCCCCGGCGTGGGCGGTTTCGGCGGGCCCAACTACTCGGCGCCGCAGGCCGGCCTGATGGCCGCGCTCTCGCAGGGAATCGTCGGCGGCGAGATGGCCTGGCCGCTGGTGATCGTCGGCATCGCGATGGGGATCTCGTTGATCCTGATTAAGGTCCGCTCGCCGATGCTGTTCTCGGTCGGGATGTACCTGCCGCTCGAGACGACCTTCGCGATCTTCGTCGGCGGCATCATCCGCGGCATCGTCGACAAGCTCCGCACCAAGCGCGGCCACAACGACGCCCAGAAGGCGCGGGTTGAGAATGCCGGAGTGCTGGTCGCCTCGGGCCTGATCGCCGGCGAGGCTTTGATGGGGCTGGTGATCGCCGGCGTGGTCGTTGCGCGCGAGGACAAGACCTTCCCCCAGATCGGCGATCTCGCGCCGCAGCTCGGTTTCTTCACCTCGGCCGCACCGTGGCTGGCGCTGGTCGCACTCGCCGTGCTGGCCGGCTACATGATCCTGGTGCCGCTTTCGAAGGCGGGGGCGGCGGACGAGCCGGCGCCACCGACCGCAATAATGTAGAAACGCACGCTCGACAACCATTGGGAGCCCGGACGAAGCAGTCCGGGCTTTTCCCTGTCCGGGAGGGCCGCTGCCCCGGCCGTACCGTCTTCGGGCTCAGGCTCGCAGGCAGGTGATCCAGAGCTCGCGCTTGCGGGGGCCATCGAGCTCGAGCAGGAAGATCGCCTGCCAGCGGCCAAGCGCCAGCTCCCCATCGGTGATCGGCACCGAGACCGCATGGCCGACGAGCGAGCTCAGCAGGTGGGCGTCGGAGTTCCCCTCGAGGTGGCGCCAGGCGATCTTGGGCAGCATTTCCTCGAGTGCGCGCAGGATGTCGTCACCTACCGCGGGGTCGGCATTCTCGTTCAACACCACCGCGGCCGTGGTGTGGGGTACGCAGACATGGCACAACCCCTCCGCTACCTCGGAGGCTGCCACCGCTTCCTGCACATAGCCGGTCACGTCCACCATCTGCCGGCGGCGCTGCGAGGAAACCTCGATCACGTCCATGGATACGGCCTCCCCTCCGGCCAGTAGAGCAGCCGATACCCCTCGGCCAGCAGCACCACCCGGTGCGCGTAGTCATGGGTCTCCGGGATCTCCAGCGCCTCCACAAAGCGCGGTCCATCGCTCTTCCCCGCACGTTCGAAGGTCTCACGCACGCGCCGCTCCCCGGCGTTGTAGGCGGCCAGGGCCGCCGTCCACGAGCCACCGAGGCTGCGCCGCCAACGCGCCAGCAAAGCTCCTCCGATGGTGAGATTGGCCGCTGGGTCGAGGAGTCCCGCCGCCGTCATCCGGGGCAGGCCCAGCTCGCGCGCCACCGGCAGGGCGGTGGCCGGCAGGAGCTGGGTGAGACCCACCGCGCCCGCCGCCGATCTCGCCCCCACCTGCCAGGCCGACTCCTGGCGCACGAGCCCTGCGAGCACCCAGGGCGGCACCCCGGCGTTGCGAGCCGCGGTCTCCACCTCGGCTCGAAAGGGCAACGGCAGGTAGCGCTCGAGCAGCTAGCGATCGAGGCCGCTCCAGGGTCCGCGCATCAGCCTCGGCTCGCCCCGCACCAGGAGTGGAATCGCATCGAGTGGCGGCAGCTCGGCGAGGGCCTCGAGGGCGAGCCACTCGCGCCGGGCGTCGTCGCGGCGTTCCAGCTCCGCCCGCCAGGCCACCAGGGTGTCCGCGACCCGGCCCGCAGCGAGCAGATCACGCGACCATGGCGGTGGGGCGGGCAGGCTCGTCGCGCCACCGGAAAGCGCCACGTTCACGCCGCGACGGCCGAGGCGAGCAGTGGCCCAAAGGGCGGGCAGATCCGGAAAGCCACTGTCTGCAAGCTGCTCCAGACCGCTGCGATCGCCATTTCGAGCGGCGGCCTCGGCGCGCCAGTAGGCCGCGATCCGGCTCACTCGAGTGCTACCACGCAGGCTCACCAGCTCGTCGGCAATTGGCGCCCCGCCTGCCAGGCCGGAGAGGGACACCAGGCGCCGGCATATCCAGTCCCAGCGCGAGGCGCCGCGCTCCCAGCCGTCTTCAAGATACCTCGGCGCCTCCGGGTAGCGACCGAGCTCGACGAGCGCCTCGGCCACCAGCAACTCCGCCTGCCGCGCGGCGCTGCTGCCCGCGCTGGCCAGTTGGAGCGCTCGCTCGGCCCGGCGCAGGGCC
>JAZDGE010000239.1:0-5125 GCA_043807175.1 Acidobacteriota bacterium | reverse complement strand
CTCCACGCGGCGCCGCTGGCCCTTGCCGGCGCCGCCCTCGGCTGGCTGGTCGGGGGCTGGCTGCCGGCGGAGCTGCCCACGGTGACCAGCCGGCGCGCCGGCAAGCCCTTCTGGGAGGTCGCCGGCGAGCACGGGATCGCGGCAACGGTGGCGCAGATTCCGGTGTGCTTTCCGGCCGCTGCTTTCCCCCACGGGCATCTCCTGGCCGGTCTCGGGGTGCCCGACCTGCGTGGCCGGATCGGGGCGCCCGCCTTCTACACCTCCGACCCGAGCTATGTCCCCGGCGCCGACAACGAGTTCTCGGTCGAGCTGATCTACCTTCCCGCCCGGGACGGGCGCATCACCACCCAGATCGTTGGGCCCCCGAACAAGCTCTTCGCCTCCCCGCCCCGGATCGAGATTCCGCTCGAGATTGAGGTGGCGGCCGACCGCGGGCAGGCGATCTTGCGCACCAGCGGCACGACGGTGACGCTGCGGCCGGGGCAGTGGAGCCCCTGGGTCAAGCTCGTGTTCCCCTTCAACCCGCTGGTGAAGGCGCATGGCTGGTCACGCTTCAAGTTGCTCGCGCTCTCGCCCGAGGTGCAGCTCTACCTCGCTCCCATCAATATCGATCCGCTGCACCTGCCGCCTGGCTTCGACATCTCGGCGCCGCGCGACTGGGCCGCCGAGCTGTTCTCGACCCTGGGCCCGTTCAAGACCGTGGGCTGGGCGGTCGACACCTGGGCGCCCTCGGAGAAGATCGTCGACGAGGCGACGTTCATGGAGGACGTGGACCACACGGTGGTTGAGTTCCGCAAGCTGGTGAGTCATTTCCTGACCGGCAACGACCGCCTGCTCGTGCACTACTTCGAGTTCACCGACCGGGTTGGACACATCCTGTGGCGCGCGCTCGACCCCAAGCACCCGGCCTACGTGGAGGCGGACGCGGCGCGATTTCGCGCCATGATCGCCGGCAGCTACGCCACCATGGACGACATCGTCGGCGAGGTGGCCGCCACCCTGCGGCCGGACGATGTGCTGATCGTCCTCTCCGATCATGGTTTTGCCACCTGGCGCCGCTCCTTCCACATCAACACCTGGCTGGCGCGCGAGGGGTACATCGCGCTCACCGGCAGCGGCGGCCAGCTCGAGAACCTCGAGAACCTCTTCGATCGGGGCGAGTTCTGGCCCAATGTCGACTGGCGGCGCAGCCGCGCCTATCACCTCGGCCTTGGGGGTCTTTACATCAATCTTGCCGGGCGCGAGGCGCAGGGAGTGGTGACGCCGGGTGACGAGTACCAGCGGCTGCGCCGCGAGCTCGCCGCCCGCCTGGAGGCGGTGATCGACCCCGCGACCGGCGAGCGTCCGATCTCGCGGGTGTTCCTGCGCGAGCAGGCGTACCGCAGCTTCGATCCCCAGCTCATTCCCGATCTCATCGTGACCACCTCCGTCGGCTACCGGCTTTCCTGGCAAAGCGCCCTGGGCGGGATGCCGGATCGCCTGTTCGAGGACAACGCGCGGGTGTGGAGCGGCGATCACTGCACGCTCGACCCCGATGTAGTGCCGGGCGTGCTCTTCTCCAGCCTCAAGCTGCGGCGCCGCCAGTTGACGATGCTCGACGTCTATCCGACCCTGCTTGCGTTGCTTGATCTGCGGCCGCAAGAGACGGTGTTTGGACAGCCCTTCCTGTGATCCGCGCGGCGCTTGCTTGCATGATCCTCGTCGCCGCGAGCGCGGGGTTCGCCCAGGAGGCCGGGCCGCCTGGCGAGCTCGAAACGATTCGCTCTCGCGTGCGCGAGCTCGAGGGACACCTGCGCGGGCTGGAGCAACGCCAGGCCGTGGTGGGGAATGAGCGGCAGCGGGTCTCAACCGAGCTCGCACTCGCGACCCTCAAGGTGACGGAAGCCGAGGCCGAGCTTGCTGCGATCGCCCGCGTCGAGGCCGAGGCGGCGCAGGCGGCGACGGCCGCGCAGGAGCGCCTGCGGGTGGCCGTCGACGGGTTGCGGGTGAATCTCGGCCTGCTCGCCTTGCTGGGCCGGGCCGGGCTCTCGCCCTTGCTGCTGTACTCGCTGCGCGGCCAGGGAGAGCTCGCCAGGAAGGTCACCGTGACCATGGCAGTGGTGCAGGAGCACCGAAAGCGGCGTGACGAGGTCGCCTCGCTGCTCGAGCGACGCACCGCCGCGGTCGGCGAGCTTTCCCGTCGGCGCGAGGAGCTCTCGGCGGGCAGAGCGCGGCTGGCCGAGCGCCGGGCGCAGCTCGGGGAGGTGCACCGGCGGGCGCAGGTGGAGCTCGCCCGGCTGGAGACGGAACGTCGGGCGGGGGCGGTGGCGCTGGCCGAGGTTCGCGAGGCCGAGGCACGCCTGGAGCGACTCTGGGGGAGACTGGGGCCGGGGCATGAAGGCGGTGATGGCGATGTGAGACTGCTGCGCGGCGGGCTGCCCTGGCCGGTGGAAAAGGCCAGGGTGTTGAAGCGCTTCGGGACCACCCGTGACCCTCAGTATGGCACCTCGACGGTGTCGCACGGGCTGCTCCTGGCCGCGCCGGCGGGCGCCCAGGTGCGGGCAATCGCCGCCGGGAAGGTCGCCTACGCGCAGTTTTTCAAGGGCTACGGCAATGTCGTGATCGTGGAGCACGGCGGTGATGTCTTCTCGCTCTATGCGCAGCTTGCTAGTATCTTCCCTCGGGCCGGGCAGCGGGTGGCGATGGCCGAGGCGATGGGGATCGTGGGCCGAGGCGAGGATGCGGGGGCCGGCATCTACCTGGAGATCCGCGTCGGACAGCGGCCTCAGGATCCCTTGGGTTGGCTGAAACCGGCCGGGAAGTGAGGCAGGAGTGAAAAAGAGCAGGACGTTTCTCGGACTCTCACTGGTCGTGTTGCTGGCGGTGGGGGCGATCGCCGCCGGTGGCGCGGAGGTGGGCGGGCGTGGGCTGTATCGTCTAGTCGGCCTGTTCGGGCAAGTCGTTGGACTGGTTCGCTCCTCGTGGGTGGAGGAGGTGGAGGTGGAGCGGCTGGAGATGGGGGCGATCACGGGCCTGGTCGAGAGCGGGGACCCAGGTGGCGTGTGGGTTCCTGAGGAGCATGCTGCGCTCTACGCCAGCTTGAGCGCGCGCAACGAGCCTGCTTTTGGCCTGGTGCTCGGAAAGCGCGGCTCCTACCCGTTCGTCCTCGCGGTGCTCCCCGGCTCCCCGGCCGCCCGGGCCGGGCTCACGCCGGGCGAATTTGTCGAGCGGATTGCCGGTGAGCCGGTGCGGGCCCGGCCGCTTTGGCTGCCGCGGGTGCTGCTCGAGCGCGGTGAGCAGGGCGGTATGGCTTTGACCCTGGATGTCATCGACCGTTTCCTGGAGGGCAAAAAGCAGGTCGAGCTGCAGCCACGCCAGACGCCTCCCACCGCCGCCCAGGTCACGGTTGAGGATGGGGTGCCGGTGCTACGGGTATCCGTGCTGTCGGCGATTTCGATCGCCGAAATCGAGCGTGGCCTGCTTGTCCACGGAGGCGCTGCGGCGCTCGTCGTCGATGCGCGGGGCGCTGCGCTCGGGAGCGCGCAGGACGCCGTCACGATCGCCGCGGTGATCGCTGGGGGCGCAGTCCAGGTGGCCCTGCAGGATCGCTCCGGTGTGGCCGGAGCGCTGAAGGCGCAACGGTCGGCGCGCAGTTGGAGAGTGATCGTCTGCATCGACAACACGACCGCCGGGCCGGCCGAGACACTGGCCTGTGCCCTCAAGGGCCAGGGCGCCACGCTGGTTGGCGGCGAGAGCTATGGCGACACGGGGCAGCGAGAAGCTCGCGCCGCCGCCGGCGGCCAGCTCTGGCTCGCCCGCCGCTGGTGCCTGGGTCCTGACGGGAAGGCCCTGCTGGGCGACGGGCTCAAGCCCGACGAGGCAGTGCGCCCGCGCAAGGAGGGCGACGCTGTGCTCGGGCGCGCACTGGAGCTAGCTCGTGGGCAGGGACTCCGAAAAGCCGCGTAGGAAACCCACCCGAGGCCGCCCGCGCAAGGGCCGGCGCCCGTCATGGCCGGGAGTCGTGGTGGCCGTCCTGCTGCTGGCGGTCGGCCTGGCGGTGATCACTGCCTTGCTCATGAGGCAGAAGACGGCAAAACCAGGCGCCGCGCCGGCGAGCCCATTGGCGATGGTGGGCACACTCGCCGAGCGTCACGGTTGCGCCGCCGAACGGGTGACCATGGACGATCTCGGCGCCGGGCCGGACGAGTTGGTCTCGCTCACGGTCCATGCGCCGCGAGGGTTCCCGGTAGCGCGCTTCATCGTCGACCTCGAGGCGCTGGCGCACAACGAGGGCGGGCGGCTCGATCCCCTGCCGGTCACGGAGAAGGGTGGCTATGGCCTGGGCCGGCTGGAAGGAGAGATCGGCGGCAGGCGCTGGCGGGTGCTGATCCTGGGTGAGGCGCCGCCGCCGCCGCCGCCGCGGCGCACGGCGGCGCCACGGGCTCTCGCCCGGCTTGCCATCGTGCTCGATGACGCCGGTAACGCCGAGAGCGATGCCCGCGAGGTCGATCGGCTGCCACCGGCGGTGGCGGTCGCGGTCCTGCCCAACGCGACCTACGCGGCGGCGGTCGCCCGCGAGCTCGGGCGCCAGCGCCGCGAGGTCCTCGTTCACCTGCCGATGGAAGCCCTTCCCGGCGCCGGCCCCGGCCCGGGTGCGGATGCCATCGTGGTAGGCCTCACGCCGGTCGAGATCAGCCGCCTGGTCGAGCTCGCGCTTTCAGTCGTGGCGGGTGCGCGCGGCATCAACAACCACATGGGCTCACGGGCGACCGCCGACCGCCCCACAATGCGAGCCCTGATGGCCGCGCTGCAGGGCCGCGGGCTCTATTTCCTCGACTCGCGCACGATTCCAGAGACGGTCGCCGAGGAGGAGGCGCGCGACGCCGGCCTGGCGACGTTGCGGCGGGACGTCTTCCTCGATGTCGTGGACGAGCCGGGTGCGGTGAGGCGAGCCCTTGATCTGGCGGTCAGTCGGGCGCGGGCGAATGGCGCCGCAGTTGCAATCGGCCATGTCCATCCGGTCACGATCGAGGTGCTTGCCAGCGAGCTTCCCCGACTGGCAGGCGACATCAAGCTGCTCAGGCCCTCCGAGCTCGCCGCCACGGCCCGCCCGGCCCCCTAGAAAATACGGGGTCCGGGGTCCGGG
>JAZDGE010000238.1:0-9589 GCA_043807175.1 Acidobacteriota bacterium | reverse complement strand
AAGATCGCCGACCAGTACAAGGACGACAAGAAGGCCTACACCAAGAAGATGAAGGAGCTCGAGTCCGAGGCGTGGGAAGACTTCCTCGACATGACGATCTCCCAGGCGCATCTCTGGGCCGCCACGAACGTCCAGCCCGAGGAAAAGGCATCCGAGATCGCGGCCGCCGAGCCGTACTTCATCGGCTCGCACTCCGGCGCCTCCGGCGCGTGGGTCAGCGGTCCGAAGGACCTGGCGCCGGCCGAGTACTTCTGGGGCTACGAGCACATGTCGACGGTGAAGGGCATCTTCTGCGCCGGCGACGCCTCGGGCGCGTCCTCGCACAAGTTCTCCTCCGGCTCCCACGCCGAGGGCCGGATCGCGGCCAAGGCGGCGATCCGCTACGTGGTGAAGGAGAAGCCGGCAGCGCCCAAGGTGGATCCCAACACCATCGAGCGCCTCAAGGCCGAGACCTTCAAGCCGTTGTCGCTCTTCGAGGAGACCAAGAAGGCGACCACGCAGGACGACGTCAACCCCAACTACATCCGGCCCAAGATGTTCATGATGCGCCTGCAGAAGATCATGGACGAGTACGCCGGCGGCGTGACCTCGCAGTTCACGACCTCGGAAGCGATGCTCAAGCGCTGCCTCGAGCTCCTCGCCTACCTCAAGGAAGACTCCACCAAGCTCGGCGCGGCCGATCTCCACGAGCTGATGCGCGCATGGGAGAACACCCACCGCATGTATCAGGCCGAGGCGCATGCCCGCTCGCTCCTCTTCCGCGAGGAGACGCGCTGGCCGGGCTACTACTTCCGTTCCGACAAGCCCAAGATGGACGAGGCCAACTGGCACTGCTTCGTCAACTGCCGGTTGTGCCCCGTCACCAACGAGTGGGAGATGTCGAAGAAGCCGATTCTTTCCATCTTCCCGAAGGCCTAGGAGCACGAGCTGCTCGGTGGCTGAAAGTCTGTATCGATCCCGGCCCCAGGCGCCGGAAGCGGCGCCTGGGGCCTCTCTTCCCCCCCGGAAAGAGGCAGCGATGGTTTCCCCAGGCCAAGCACCCCTGTGCCCCCACTGTGGCGCCAGATTGCAGGCGTTCACCCTGCCCGAAGCCACCGGGTGGGACGTTCCCTTTCACCTTGCCTGCTTCAACGACGAATGCCCCTATTTCCGGCGCGGCTGGAGCTGGATGTTCGATCAGTTCGGCGTGAAGTCCTCCTACCGCTATCGGCTCGACCCGGCGACCGGGAACGACTCGCCCCTCGCCGTGTGGTCGAAGGACGCGATCAAGGACCGTATCCTCGAAGGCGACGTGGTGGCTGGCGGGGAGGAAGCAGGCGAAAGGCAGGAAGCAGGCGAAAGGCAAAAGGCGACAGGCGAAAGGGCCCCCACCCACCCAGGGAAGGACAGGGAGAAAGGCAGCGCAGAATGACCCAGCCGAGTGACCTGCCTGAGGTGTTGAAGACGAACCGGCAATTGGGGGATGGCGAGCTGTTTCAGTTCGCCTGTCACCCCGGGGTGCCGTGCTTCAACACCTGCTGCCGCGATGTCAATATCCTGCTCACGCCAGTCGACGTGCTCAAGCTTGCCCGCCGGGCCGGGCTGCACACCAAGGAATTCCTCGACACGCACACACTGGTCCCCATCACCAAGGATCTCCATCTGCCCGTGGTCATACTCAAGATGGGGGCGGCCCCGGACAAGCTCTGTCCGTTCCTCGGCGAGAACGGCTGCACGGTGTACGACGAGCGCCCCTGGGCTTGCCGGATGTACCCGCTCGGCATGGCGATGCCGCCGGCGCGCGCCGGCGTCGAGCCCGAGCCGGTGTACTTCATCTTCGAGGACGACTTCTGCAAGGGCCGCGGCGAGGCACGCGAGTGGACGGTGGCAAGCTGGCGCGGCGACCAGGGCGTCGAGGCGCGCGAGGAGCTCGAGGCCGGATTCCGGGACATCGTCTCCCACCCCTGGTTCATTGGCGGCCAGCGCCAGCTCGATCCCAAGCGGATGGAGATGTATTTCACCGCCTGCTATGACCTCGACGGCTTCCGCTCCTTCATCTTCGACACCAGCTTTCTGCAGCGCTTCGAGATCGAGGCGGAGCATGCCGAGCGGCTCAGAACCGATGACGAGGCGCTGCTGCACTTTGCTTTTATCTGGCTGCGCTTTGCCCTGTTCGGCGAACCCACGATGAAGGTGCGCCCGGGCGCCCCATCCCCACGGAGGAAACCATGAGCTCACCAACGCCGCTACCCCTGCTGGTGGTCGGCGCCGGCATCGCCGGCGTCACGGCCGCCCTGGAGGCGGCAGAAGCTGGCCGCGAGGTTGTGCTGGTCGAGAAGGAGCCCGCCATCGGCGGGCGCGTCCTTCGCCTCCATCACTACTTCCCCAAGCTCTGCCCGCCCTCCTGCGGGATGGAGATCAACACCCGCCGGCTCGAGCGCAATCCCCGCATCAAGGTATACACCGACACGCGGGTGAGCAAGGCGACCGCCACCGCCAGCGGCTGGTCGGTCACGCTCGCCCATGGGCCCGCGTTCGTGAACGAGCGCTGCACGTTCTGCGGCGAGTGCAGCAAGGTGTGCCCGGCGAAGATCAAGGATGCGTTCAACCTCAACCTCGCCGAGACGGCGGCGATCCGGCCCTTCAGTCCCAATGCCTGGCCGCGCCGCTTCACGCTCGAGCGCAGCGCCTGTCCGTCCGGCTGCCGCGCCTGCGTTGACGCCTGCTCCTACAAGGCGATCGACCTCGAGGCCAGGCCCACCGAGACCGCAATCGAGGTCGGCGGAGTGGTCGTGGCCACGGGGTGGAAGCCCTACCCGCTGGAGAAGCTGCCTGAGCTCGGTGGCGGCGTGCACCCCGACGTCATCGCCAATGTCCAGCTCGAGCGACTTGCCTCACCGGCCGGCCCCACCGGCGGCAAGATTCTGCGCCCCTCCGATGGCAAGCAGCCGCAGCGGGTGGCCTTCGTGCAGTGCGCCGGCTCGCGCGACGTCAACCATCTGCCGTACTGCTCGGGCGTCTGCTGCCTGGCCTCCCTCAAGCAGGCGCTCTACGTTCACGAGCAGCTCCCCGAGACGCAGGTGACGATTTTCTATATCGACCGCCGCACACCGGGACGCAACGAGGATGTGCTGACGCGGGTCGCCGAGACCAAGGGCGTGCAGCTCGTCAAGGGAAAGGTCGGCAAGGTGTCCGCCGCCGCCAACGGCGCACTGGTGCTGAAGGTCGAGGATGTCGCCAGCGGCAAGCTGCTCGAAGCCGAGGCAGATTTGGTGGTGCTCGCGACCGGGATGGTCTCGAATCTCGCCGACAAGGCCCTGCCTTTCGGCCTCGCCCTCGATGAGGACAACTTCGGGATCGAGGACCTCAAGGCCCGGGTCACGGTCGCCGGCGTTGCGCGGCGGCCAGAGGATGTCGCCGCCACGGTGCGGGACGCCACCGGCGCCGCCGCCAAGGCCTGCGTCGCCGCGGGAAGGAGGGCGTAAATGGACCGCCTCGGGGTTTTCATCTGCACCGGCTGTGGCATCGGCGAGGCCCTCGACGTCGACGCCCTCCGCAGCACGGCCGCCGAGCTCAAGGCCGCTGCGGTCACCACTCACCCCTGTCTCTGCGACCAGGAAGGCGTGGCCAGCATCCGCGACGCCTTCGCGGCCGGGACGCTCAACGGCGCGCTGCTTGCCGCCTGCTCGGCGCGGGCCAAGGTCGAGGAGTTCCGCTTCGATCCCACCCAGGTGATGGTGGAACGGGTCTCGTTGCGCGAGCAGGTCATCTGGTCGCACCCGGCCGGCGCCGAGGACACGCAGATGCTCGCCGACGACCTGCTGCGCATGGGCATGGCGCGCCTGGCCAAGGTGGCGGCCGCCAAACCGATGGCGGACGCCGTGGAGCGCAGGGTGCTGGTGGTCGGCGGCGGCGTGGCGGGTCTCGAGGCCGCGAAGGCCGCCGCGGGCTGCGGCCATCCGGTGGTGCTGGTGGAGTCCGCCGCGAAGCTCGGCGGCCACCTCGCCAGCCTCCCGGCGGTGGTTCCCGACCGCCCGCCCTATGACCGGCTGCACGCCAACCCGATCGGCGAGCTCATCGCCGAGGTCACCGCCGATCCGGACGTCACCGTGTACACCTCGACCAGGATCACGGCGATCAACGGCCAGCCCGGGCACTTTCAGGTCGAGCTGCAGACGCCGGCGGGCGTCCAGGCGTTCACCGCCGGTGCGATCGTCCAGGCCACCGGCTCGCGGCCCTACGACGCCGCCAAGCTCGCTCACCTCGGCTATGGCGGCTCACCCAACGTCATCACCTCGCACCAGCTCGACGCCATGCTCGCCGCCGGCAAGCTCGCCCGCCCCTCGGACGGCAAGCTGCCAGGCCGGATCGTCTTCGTCCAGTGCGCCGGCTCGCGTGATGCCGCTCACCTGCCGTATTGCTCCAGCGAGTGCTGCGGCACGACGCTGCGCCAGGTCGCGGCGATCCACCAGGCCTTCCCCGCGGTGGAGGCGGCCGTCGTCTATCGCGACATCCGCACCCCGGGCCAGCTCGAGCGCTTCTACTTGGCGGTGCAAGAAAGCTCGGGCGCGCTCTTCCTCTGCGGCGAGGTGGACCGCATCGAGGGCAATGGCACCCTCGCAGTTCAGTTGCGCGAGAGCCTGCTCGGCGATGCGGTCACCCTGAGTGCCGACCTCGTTGTGCTGGCCGTCGGCATGGTGCCCAACTCGGCCGACGGCGAGGCGATCCGGGCCCTGCGCGACGCGCAACGTCGCACCGAGAAGGGCGACACCGAGTCGCAGCGCGCGGAAGCGGCCAGGCAGGCCGCCGAGCTCGCAGGCCACGACGGCACCGAGATCTTGAACCTCAACTACCGCCAGGGTCCCGACCTGCCGGTGCTGAAGTACGCCTTCTCGGACTCCCACTTCATCTGTTTCCCCTACGAAACACGGCGCACCGGCATCTACGCCGCCGGCTCGCTCCACGCCCCAATGGATGCGGCGCAGGCTGCCGAGGACGGCTGGGGCGCGGCGATGAAGGCGGTGCAGTGCATCGAGGCGGCGTCGCGCGGCGAGGCCGTGCACCCGCGGGCCGGCGACCTCGGCTTCCCGGACTTCTTCCTCCAGCGCTGCACCCAGTGCAAGCGCTGCACCGAGGAGTGTCCCTTCGGCACCCTGAACGAGGACGAAAAGGGCACGCCGCAACCCAACCCCTACCGCTGCCGGCGCTGCGGCATCTGCATGGGCTCCTGCCCGGAGCGGATCATCTCCTTCCCCGACTACTCGGTCGACGCGGTCGCCGCGATGGTCAAGGCGACGAGCGTGCCGGAGGAGTTCGACGAGAAACCGCGCATCGTCGCCCTGATGTGCGAGAACGACGCGTTGCCGGCGCTCGACATCGCGGCCTCCCAGCGCAAGCAGTGGAACCCCTGGGTGCGCGTGATCCCGATCCGCTGTCTGGGCTCCATCAACATCGTCTGGATCGCCGATGCGCTCTCGCGCGGCATCGACGGCCTCATGCTGATCGGCTGCAAGTCCGGCGACGACTACCAGTGCCATTACGTGCGCGGCTCCCAGCTCGCGCAGACTCGCCTCGGCAATGTCCAGGAGACGCTCACGCGCCTCGCACTCGAGCCCGAGCGCATCAAGGTTGTCGAGCTGGCGCATGACGAGTTCCCTCGCATTCCCGAGATCCTCGACGCCTTTGCCGCCGAGATTGAGGGGTTCGGCCCGAACCCGATGAAGGGGTTCTAGGGAGAAGTTGGGAGTTGGGAGTTTTGAGTTTTGAGTTTTGAGTTGAGAAGCAAGAGCTGAGAGGCAAGACGTGAGAGTTCGGAGTTGAAAGTTCCAGCGCCCGCGATCGGGGCGTCGAGACGAAGGGGCTTGAGAGTTGCAAAACGGATCAGGAGTCGAGACCTGAGAGGCGAGATTTGAGTGACCGACACCGCAAGGCCGCCGTTAGTCTAGTACCTTCACCCCGCGACGACGGCCCTTTTAGCTGTCACTGCCAAACCTGGTCCCCACTCTCGACTCTTGACTCTCGACTCTCGACTTTCAACCCTCGACTCTTGACTTCCTGAGGAGGTTTTCGATGGCTGCGATTCCAGCACTTCTACCTTCGGCGACCTTTCGTGAGGAGCTGCGCAGGCGTGGCGGCGAGAGCGCCGCGCGTTGCTACCAGTGCGCCACCTGCTCCTCGGTGTGCGAGCTCGCGCCGGCCGCAGCGCCGTTCCCGCGCCGGCAAATGCTGCACGCGCAGTGGGGGCTCGCCGATCGGCTCGCGGGCGACCCCGCGGTGTGGCTGTGCCATCAGTGCAACGACTGCACCATCCGTTGCCCGCGCGACGCCAGGCCGGGCGACGTGCTCGCCGTGGTGCGCTCGCTGGTGATCGAGAAGCTCGCCTTCCCCGGCTTCATCGGCACCCTGGTTGCGAAGGCCCGCGCCACCTGGCCGCTGCTCGTCGGCCTGCCCATCCTCTTCTGGATCGCCCTACTGGCCTGGGCCGGCCATCTTGCCGTGCCCGCCGAGCTCGAGCCCATCTGGGCGTACGAGGATCTCGTGCCGCACCGCTACATCTATGCTGTGTTCTTCCCGGTCGCGGCCTGGGTGCTCCTCGCCGCGGTGGTGAGTGGCAGCCGCTTCTGGTCGCTCATGGGCGCCGGCGCCTCCCGCACCGGGTCGTTCTTTGGCGGCCTCCTGGCGACCGCGGGCGAGATCACCACCCACAAGCGGTTCGGCTCCTGCAGCGCTGCCAAGCCACGCCAGCTCGGCCATCTCACTCTATTCTGGGGGTTCGTCGGCGCGGCCGTCACCTCGGGCCTGCTGATCGTCGGCATCTACGTCCAGCACCTCGAGATGCCGCTGGCGCTCGGACACCCGTACAAGATCCTCGGCAATATCTCGATGGCGGCGCTGATCGCGGGCGGCGCCCTGCTTGTGGGCAACCGCCTGGGCGATGGCAGGGCTGCCGGCAAATCGTCCGCCTTTGACAACTTCTTCCTCGGCCTGGTGCTCCTGGTGATCGCGACCGGCACCGCGGTGGAGCTGGTGCGCCTGGCCGGCGACGCCAGCCTCGGGCTGACCCTCTACATCCTCCACCTCGGCGCTGTGATGTCGCTCTTCCTCACCTTCCCCTACTCCAAGTTCGCCCACATGCTCTATCGCACGCTGGCGCTGGTCCACTCCCGCATGATTGGCCAGCTCCCGGCTTCCTTCCCGAAGGCCTGAGAAAGCTCAACGGCACGGGGCATTCCCCCCCGCCCCCTGCCTCCCCCAGCCCTTCACGCGCTGGCGTGGGGGGCTCGGTGTTTTTCGCATGATGACCACGATCCACGATCCACGAACCACAAATCACGGTCTCGTCTTGCGTCTAGTCGACCTCGAGGTTGCGGCCGGCGGCTTTCCAGGACAGGATGCCGCCCTTGAGGTTGTAGACCGCGGAAAAGCCAAGGTCGAGCAGCATCCGCATCGCCCGCGTGGAACGCCGGCCGGAGCGGCAAATCAAGAGCAGCGGGCGGTCCTTCGGCAGCGACCCCGCCGCCGCGACCACGCTCCGCAGCGGCAGCAGGCGGCTGCCCGGCAGGTGACCGAGGCGGAACTCCTCGGCCTCGCGCACGTCGAGGACCGTCAGTTGAGACGTCGTCGCACACATGGCCTCGACCTCGCGCACTGAGAGATGCGCCTCGGCCGGGATCGGCCGCGAGCGAAACGAGGGCAAGTGGGCGTCGTACTGGTGCTTGGGCACCGCCTGGCACTCGGCGAACACCCGCTGCTCGCACTCGTAGATGCACACCGCCGGGTCGATGACGGTCTCGAAAAGTTGGTCGATGGCCTCTTCCTGGCCGAGAAAGTGATCCGCCCCCAGCAGACTTGCGAATCCGGAGTGCTCCATGATCTCACGCACAGGCGGGCGTACCTGGACCATGAACAGGTCGCCGCCCAACTCCCGGTAGAGCTTGACCACGCTCTCAAGCATGTCGATGCCGGCGAGGTCGCACTGGTTGACGCCGTGCATGCGCAGCAGCAGGTGGTGCTGCCCGGGGTTCTCCTCGAGGTTGTCGCGCAAGGCCTTCTCGACGTGATCGGCGGCACCGAAAAACAGCGGCCCGCGGATGTCCATCACGCCGAGCTGGGAGCAGGCGGAAGCGCCCGGCCGCTCGACGAAATGGCGATAGGTCTCGTCGGGCACAGCGGGGTGAACGCTCGGCTGGCTGGACTGGTGGACATACATGCCAAGCGAGAGCAGCACGCCCGAAAGAACGGCGAACTCGAGCGGCAGCAGCAGCGTCGCGAGGAAAGTGGCCGCGAGGATCGCCCCCTCCTGTCGCGAGGCCTCGAAGACATGGCCGATCCCCTTGACATCGATCATCTTGTAGGCGATCAGCAGAAGCACGCCGGCGAGCGCCGACCGCGGCAGCAGCGAGGCGTACGGCGCCATCGCCAGCGTGCCGAGCAGCACCGCCAGGCCGGAGTAGACGCTGGCCATGGGCGTACGCGCGCCGGCCTGGAAGTTCACCGCCGAGCGCGTGAACGAGCCCGAGCAGGTGTAGCCGCCGAGGAGGCCCGCGGCGACATTCGCCATTCCCTGGCCAACGAACTCCTGGTTGATGTCCAGGCGGTCGCCGGTTTCCCGCGCCAGCGACCGCGCGATCGAGAGCGCCTCGACGAGGCCAAGCACGGCCACCGCCAGGGCGCCGGTGATCATCGCCCGCACCAGGCCGCCATCCAGGAGCCAGTCGAGCGAAAACGCGGTGAACCCGGGAAGCGCGCGCGGGATCTCCCCGACCACCCGCACTCCCAGCTCGCCGACGCCGAGGCCGGCCACCACCGCAGTCGCGGCCACCATCGCCACCAGCGAGCCGGGAAAGGTCTTCCAGATCCGGTTGACGAGCAGCGTCAAGGCCAGGGTGCCGAGGCCGAGCGCCAGGCTGGGAAGGTGGCTCGCGGCGAGGCGCGGCGCCAGCTCGACCACCGAGCCCACCGCGCCCAGCGCGCTCGGCGGCGACAGCCGCAGCAACTGCGGCAACTGGTTGAGGGCAATCAGCACCGCGGCGCCGGCCATGAATCCGAGCAGTACCGACCGCGAAGCGTAGTTGACCAGCACGCCGAAACCGGCGAGCCCCATGACGACCCGAAAGACGCCAACCATCACCGCCAGCAGACTGGCCGCCAGCAGATACTCAGGCGCGCCGCCGGGTGCAAGCGGGAGCAGGATCGAGAGCACCAGCAGCGAGGCGGCATTGGTGGGCCCGGTCGAGAGAAACCGCGACGAGCCCCACAGCGCCCCCACGATGGCCGCCACCGCCGCGGAGTAGAGGCCATAGTGGGGTGGCAGATTGGCGATCGCGGCGTAGGCGATCGACTGCGGGATCGCCACCATCGCCACCGTCAGCCCGGCGACGAGATCGGGCCGAACATCCCCCCGCCGCAGGCCGCGAACGATCGCCGCCGGCCGCGCGAAGTACCGCAAGTACCGCGCCCCCGTCGTTGCGGTCAGGCCGCTGCGCGGTTCACTGGCAGCACTCTGGTTGGCCGACGTCATCCGACCTCCGGCCACCAGTGTACCGGCAGGCGCTGTCGGGGCGGCTCAACGGCGCGGAGGGCCGAGGGCCTTAAGCCCATGGCCGATGGC
>JAZDGE010000237.1:0-3541 GCA_043807175.1 Acidobacteriota bacterium | reverse complement strand
GAGCAGCCCGTTCCACTCGCTCGCTGGATGGGGTTCGGCGCCTTCCTGGGGCTGACCATCCTCGCTCGCACCGACCTCGGGCTCTTGGCGCCATTCCTTGCCGGGGCCGTGCTGGTCCGCTCCCGGCGACAGCTTCCCCTGGCCCTGACGCGCATCTGCGCCATGGCCGTCCCCGCGCTGCTCGTCACCGCCCCGTGGTTCATCTGGAGCCTCATCCGCACCGGCCACCTGGTCCAGACCAGTGGCCTAGCCGATCCGCTGGTCTTCTACCGGGAGATCGAGGCGTGGGGCTATCCGCGCCTACCGGCCTGGCTCTGGTGGAACCGCTCGTGGCAGTGCCTCAACGAGGCTTGGCGCGGCATCCACTGGCACCTGGCCAGCTTCCCGCTCCTGGCCGGGGTGGGGTTGACCCTCGCCGCTAGCTTCCTCTTGCAGCGCAGCAGCGAGCTGCGCCGCATCGGGCGGCAGCTCGGCCGGACCTGGCCAATTCTCGCGGTGGCGTTGGCGGTGGTGCTCGTCGACTCCCTGATCCGCTGGTACCCTCGCCGCTGGCACATGGCCCCGGCCTCCCTGTGGCTGGCGCTGGCCACCGCGCTCGGCTCGGCGGCGGTGCTCCGGCTGGTGACCCGACGCTGGTTGGCGATGCTGCTCTTCGCGCTCCTCCTCGGGGGGCCGCTCCTCGGCCAGCATTGGCAGGTCTGGGGCAAGATCGCCCGTTCGGAGCCGCCGTTTCAGCGGGCCGGCGCGCTCGCCTTGCTCGCCGACCTGGAGAGGTCCTGGCCCGCCGGCGCGGTCATCGGGCACAGCGATTGCGGCATCATGAGCTACTACGCGCAGAAGATCTCGGTCGTGAACCTCGACGGGGTGATCAACGCGGAGGCCTACGATGCGCTCAAGAATCGCGACCTGATGGGCTACATCCTGCGCCGAAAAATCGACGCCTTTTGGCTGCGCGATGGACTCATCATCCCCGAGCTGACCGGCGTCCGGTTCTTTGAGCAGAATGACTTCCGCGGGACCTTCATCCGCCCCTGGCCGCGTTTCGATCCCGGCCAGATCGCGCTGTCGGCCGATGGCCTCCGGCTGGACCGGAACCTCGGGCTACGCTTCTTTCGTGGCGGGCTGGAGACCAGCCCGCGCGGCCCATCCGACGGCACCTTCACCCTCGGCCACCTCACGAAGCTGGCCTTTCAACTGCCCCCACAGAGCCGGCCGGAGGATTTCGTCGGCGCCGAGCTGTTCGCGTCAGCGGTGCTGGGGAGCCACCAGGACGTCCGGGTTCTGCTGAATGGCCGATCAGCGACGACGCTCACCCTGACCCGCCGACCGGCTCGGCGCGCGCATCCCTTCGCGCTGCCGCCAGGGCTGCTGCGGCGAGGCATCAATTCCCTCGCCCTGGTATTCCCGTCGGTGTCATCGCCGGCCGAGCTCAGGTTCAGCAACGATGTCCGTCAGATCAGCGCCAACCTCTTCGGCTTCCGTCTCCTGAGAGAGAGGCCGCCGCATCCCGCTGCCCACCGCGCTCCCTGAAGGGCAGGTGAGTCCAGCGGCCGCCGCCCAGGTCGATCTGGTACAAGCGCCAGCGCAATCTGCGATGAGGCGGCTGCGCACACCATGGAGAAGATCTACCTCTGTCCTGGCCCCCGACTCCCCGCCGAGGCTGAGCGGGAGTTCGCCTGCCGCGCCGGCGGCACGAGCGCCAGCTACTGCAGGAATAGATCCCGCACCTCGCTCTCCGTGATCAGGCTTATCCGCAGATAGAAAAGGAGCAAGTTGGTACCAGTCCAGACAAGGTGGGGAGCGGATAGCCCTCGCCGGATGCGGGGCTGATGGTGTGCCTTCGGCAAACGTGCGTAGCGCCGGTTCCGAGCGGCACCCGGGCGGGGTGACTTCTCGCAGTGAGCTCGCCGAGGTGGATCAGAAGCCGCTGACGACCTTTTCGGTGCCGTCGTCGAGGATCCGCAGTCCGATGCCCGTAGCCAGGAAGGAGCCTACGTACTGGTGGAGCACCTCGAGATGGTGGCGGCCACCGGAGGCGCGCAGGCAGGCCACGAATCGCACGGCAGCGATCACCTTGGCGACCGTGGCGCGGTCGTGGGACCGCAGCTCGCGCTCCACCAACTCGACGACGCTGCAGCAGCCGAGCGCGGCGACCCGAGGTGACACAGTGTCCGGGGAATCCGCGAAGGCGTAGAGGTCAAGCAGAACCTCGAAGACCTCAATGGCCTGCGCGTCCTGTAGCGCAAACTGCCGCTCCCGGTCCAGCGAGCAGACCGCCGCCTCTATTGGGAAGGAGATTTCACCTATCGACCAGCGCTGTCGCCGGATCCCCTGCCACTCACGTCTTGTCACACCAGCGCCGGCACTGCTAGCTTCGCCAGATGAGATCCCTCCCCCGCTCCAGCCCGCTGCTCGCGATCGCCGCGCTGTATCCGCTGCTGGTGGAGGGCCGGGAGACCGCCCGGCCGCTGACGGACGACGACGACGTCCTCCGCTTCTGCCTCGAGGAAGGCGCCGGGCACAACTGCGTGCTCCGGGACACGACGGCCGCCGCGCACGTCATCGCCAGCTCGGGGGAGAGGCCCCGGCTCGTCGTGGCGTTTCCCGCGGAGAACTCCGGGATCGGTCTCTGGGCGCGGCACGCCGTCAGCGGGAAGGTGCAGCTACGGATCGCCGGTCCGCTGCGGAGCTTCTCCGCCGGGCGCCTGCGCGGCGTGCGCGTCGCGCTGAGCAGCTCGGCTCCCCAGAGGATCGAGAACGTCCAGCTGAGCAACATCCGCCTGCTGCGCAGCTATCATCACGAAGGGAGCCTGGACTCCGGCGAACGGACGCTGCAGCGCGTGGCCACGGCCATGGCCCGGCTCTCACCAGCCGCTCAGCGCAAGCTGCAGCAGGCCGGCCTCAGCGCGGCGGTCCTGCGCCGACGCATCCGCCCGCGGCTCCGCGTGCTCCGGCGCCACCCGGCGCGACTCGAGGCCACGGCCACGAGCCTGGACGGGCGGCACCGCTTCCTCCTGCGGGTCGACGCGCCGGAAGCGCGCCTGACGGGAGAGGCGCCCGGGCTGACCATCACGGCACCGGGGTCGCTGCGCCTCGAGGTCGAGGCGGCAGTGACCTACCCCCCGCCGCGGCCGCTCCCCCTCGTCGAGCTCCTCGGACCTGCCGCGCGCCGCCACCTGGACCGGCTGGCGCGCAACCCGGCGCTGGCAGAACGGCATCGCCGGCTCGCCGCGGCCCTGCAGAGCCTGAGCTTCCTGTCGACGAGGGACAGGTTCTTGGCTGGCTCCTGGCGATTCTTGACCTATTTCGGCCGGGACACGTTGATCTCGCTCTGGCTGCTCAGCCCGGCGCTGGCGCCGGGCGCGCTGGAGGCCGGGCTGCAGGCGGTCCTCAGCCGACTGTCGCCTTCGGGTGAGGTGGCCCACGAGGAGAGCCTCGGCGATCAGGCCGCGCTCGAGCGGCTGGAGAATTTTGCCGCTCTCATCCTCGCCGGGGGAGAGACGGCGAGCCGTCGCTCCCGGCCGGACAGCGCGAGGTCACC
>JAZDGE010000236.1:0-3780 GCA_043807175.1 Acidobacteriota bacterium | reverse complement strand
AGCAGGAGTGCCGGTAGCCGGGGGCCCGAGCCTCCGAACCCTGAGCCCCGAGCCCCTTCTTGCATCTTGCTACTATTACCGGCTGCAGGGAGGCACGATGCGCGTTCTTTCGGGTGTTCAGCCGTCGGGAAATCTTCACATTGGCAACTACTTTGGTGCGATCAGGCAGTTCCTTGCGCTGCAGGAAAGCCCCGCCAACGAGTGCTACTACTTCATCGCCGATCTTCACGCGATGACCACGGTTCGCGATGGCGCCCTACTACGCGAGAGCTCGTGGACGCTGGCGGTCGACTTCCTCGCCCTCGGGCTGGATCCACAGCGCTCGGTCCTGTACCGGCAGTCGGACGTGCCCGAGGTCACCGAGCTCGCCTGGATGCTCTCGACGGTGACGCCGATGGGGCTCCTGCAGCGCTGCCACTCGTACAAGGACAAGGTGGCCAAGGGGGTCATTCCCAGCCACGGGCTCTTCGCCTACCCCGTGCTGATGGCGGCGGACATTCTCATCGTGCGCTCCGACGTCGTCCCGGTGGGCAAGGATCAGAAACAGCACCTCGAGGTCACGCGAGACATCGCGAGCGCCTTCAATCAGGCCTACGGCGGCGAGATCCTGCGCGTTCCCGACGCCATGATCCTGGCCGAGACCGCGGTGGTGCCGGGCGTCGACGGCAACAAGATGTCGAAATCGTACGGCAACACGCTCGACATCTTCGCGCCCGAGAGCGAGCTCAAGAAGCGGGTGATGGGGATCGTCACCGATTCCACTCCGGTGGCGGACCCGAAGCCGACCCGCGGCAATACGCTCTACGCCCTTCTCAAGCTGTTCACCCCCGAGGCCGAGTGGCCGGCGGTGCGCCGGTGCTTCACCGCCGGCGGCACCGGTTATGGCGAGCTCAAGAAGCGCCTGCTCAGCCGGATTCTGGAGACCTTCGGGGAGGCGCGGGCGCGGCGCGAGGCGCTGCTCTCTGACCGCGCGCATGTCGAGGGCGTGCTCCGTCAGGGCCGAGAGCGCGCCGGCGAGGCGATCTCGGCAGTGATGGCGGACTGCCGGCGCGCCTGCGGCCTCGGATGGTAGCGGCGCGGGCCGGCCCTCGGGAGCACAGGGATCAGCCGCCGGCCCGCAGCAATCAGCAGTCAGCAATCAGCAATCAGCAATCAGCTATCAGCAATCAGCTATCAGCTATCAGCTATCAGCTATCAGCGATCAGCGATCAGCAATCAGCTATCAGCGATCAGCTAGGAGCTAGCAGATGAAAGCTGAGAGCTGCGAGCTGAAAGCTGCGAGCTGAAGGCTGATCGCTGAAAGCTGAAAGCTGACCACACAAGGAACGGCGCCCGGCCGGGGCCGGGCGCAGTCGTGACGGGCGGACGCGGTCGGATCAGTACGCCTCGGGTGGCCTCTCTGCCTCGCGCTGCCGCTTGACCTCGAGGGCGTGCTTGGCCAGGAGATAGACGCCGGCGACTACCAGGAGCAGCGGCCACCAGTCGACGAGAAAGGTGAGATCGAGCGGGTAGAACTGGTTGTAGAGCAGGATTGCGCCGAGGACGGTGAGAAAGACGCCAAGGCCAAGGTTGCCGCGACCGCGCTTCAGCGTCACCGCGGGCCCCCCCATGCTGAGGTCGGGGAGCATCCCGGCGTTGATGAGCTGGGCCTGGCGGTAGGCGTCGATCAGGCCGAAAAACCAGATGAAGATGGGAAACAGGGGGCCGGTGTCACTTTGGTCGCCGAACCAGATCGAGGCGGCAAAGGCGGCGAAGAAGAGCATGCCGCGCTGATAGAGCCCGAGGTAGAGGTGGCCGAGACCCGGCAGGAAGGAGAGCACGACGGTCAGGCCTGGCGACCGGCGCGCAGGGGTGGCGAGCTGGGTCGCGGGCGGGAGTGGCGGGTACGCCGGTGCCGGGGTTGTCGTGGTCATCGGTTCCTGGTTTTGAGTGCTCATGAGGTTCCTCCGTCTCCATCGGTAACAACGCGATCTCCCGGCGCCGGGTTCGCGCGCCTGGCCCCCGCCAGGTTGCGCGCCTGCTCCCAGGTGGAAGTGGCCTGGTGGCGCAGCCAGCCCCCGACCGCGGCCGCGCCCTCGCGAACCTTTCGGGTGTACGAGTCAAGCCGATTCTCGACTGCCGCCCGGGCATAGACGCCGGCCCGCTCCATGGTGGTGTTGCTGGCCCTTGCCAGGTTGCCCGGGTTGCCGATCAGCACCACGGTGGCTGCCGCCAGCAGGTAGGCGGCGGCGGTGGCGAGACGCAGGTTGAACACCGGCTGCCGGCGGCGCGGGGTGACGCGATCGCGGGGTGGGAGGGCGAGGGACGCGCGTAGCCGCCCTGGCGCCCGGGTGTGCATGCCGACCTCACGAAGGGTGGCGAAGGCCTCCCATACCCCGCGACAGGTCGGGCATGCGTGCAGGTGAGCCAGGAAGCGGGCGCGCTCCTCGCCCCCGAGCTCGCCGTCGAGAGCGGCGCGCAGCAGCTCCTGTGCGGCCTCGCAGGCGGGAGCGAGGCGGGGAAGCTTGTGGAGATACTCCCGAAGCCCACGGGAAGCGCTGACTGCCAGCCCTGCCGCTCCATCGCGCAGCACCCGCGCCCGACGAAGCGAGTCCTGGCACGCCGCACAGCCGGCGAGGTGGGCGTCCAGGTGAGCCGGGAGCTGGCCCTCCACGGCGTCCTCGAGATGGTCCAGAAAGACCTCGCAGGGCGTCATGGCCGGGCCTCTGCCAACCTCGCGGCGACAGGTGGCTGGATCGTCAGGTGAAGAACGGAGGCCAGCTCGCGGCGGGCGCGGTTGAGCCGTGACTTCACGGTGCCGAGCGGCAGCTCGAGCTGGGCTGAGAGCTCGTCGTAGCTCCAGTCGCCGAAGTCGCGGAGAAGGATGATCTCGGCAAGGTCCTCGGGCAGTTGCGCCAGCGCCCGATGGGCGAGCTGGAGCCGCTGCTGGCGCAGCGCGCTGGTGTGGGGGTCGTCGCTGCCCGGCAGGCTCTCGAGGAACTCGGGGTCGATCCAGGTCGCGTGCCGCTCGTGGCGAGATCGCCGAAAGGCGTCGACGAAGTGGTTGCGCGCGATGCGAAACGCCCAGGCGCGAAACGACGAGCCGAGCTCGTAGCGGTGCAGGTTCTGCCACAGCTTGAGGTAGACCTCCTGGGTGAGGTCCTCGGCCTCGCTCCGCCGGCGAGTGAAGCTCACTGCCAGGCGGTAGAGGTCGTTGGCCGTGGCGTCCACAAGTGCCTCCCATGCCCGGTCGTCCCCGGCTCGGCACCGTTCCACGATGCGTTCGAGGGCGAGATCGGTCATCACCCTCTCCAACGCAGGTTCAGCCGCCGAGGTTCGCGAGAGGAAGGTTCCACGCCCAAGAACGTTACCAGAGAAAGGAACGCGGCGCGAGGTGGAACGTGAACGAATGCACCACGTTTCCAGACCGGGTGCTTGGGTGGGGGACGGGTGGGTGGGTTTGCTGGGTGGGGTGCGGGGGAGACTGTCAACTGTCGGCTGTCGACGCGAGGGTTCGCCTCGTCGGTTTGAGGCGAACCCTGGCTGGGGTTGTGGCACAATGGCCCGCCCCGGGAGGGGCAAGGAGGATGGGATGGAAAAGGAGACCCCGGGCATCGAGCAGCGAGTCCAACTGGCGCTGAACGAGGTCCGTCCCGCGCTGCAAATGGATGGCGGCGACGTGGAGCTGGTTGGCGTGCAGGGTGGTGTGGTCCAAGTGCGTCTGCTGGGCGCCTGCGGCGGCTGCCCAATGGCCACTATGACCCTGGTCGGCTTCGTCCAGGAAAGACTCAAGCAGCGCGT
>JAZDGE010000235.1:0-5403 GCA_043807175.1 Acidobacteriota bacterium | reverse complement strand
CTCGCCCCCCGGACCCCCCTCGCAGCGCCGGCGGAGCCGGACGCTGCTCGGCCTCCGCCTCCATCACCCCCGTAAGAGTTGACGCATTTGCAACGCGTCTTTCCCTCCAAAAACTGTGGTGAGGGCGATCCGGCCGCAAGCACCGTGTCCGCCAGATTGGCTCCCCAGACAGCGATCAGTACTGCGATGGCGGCGCGGTGTGAACGCCAGCGGGTCACGTGGAAAGAGTACCACCGGCCACAGCGCCGTCGCGATCATCGAGGAGGGGAAGAGCTCGTCTTGCCCTGCCGGTGCACTCTTGCCGCCCGCGAGGATCTCAGCTCGTCGAAAGAGGTGATGAGTCCGCAATGCCCACGCCGGCAGGACCGGCACTGGCCGCGCGCGATCGACCTCGGCCCCAAGGGCGGCGAGGCCGGCGGCCGCATCATTGCCGCCGGCACCCCCGAGGAGGTCGCCGCCCATCCCGCGAGCTACACCGGCCAGTACCTCGCGCCGCTGCTGTGCATCCCCGTCGCCAAGGCGAGCTGAAGCGCCCGGCTGTCGCCAGTCGCGCGCTTGGCATGCGAAGAGCATGCAACTATCGTTTTCACATGTCTACCATGATTCAGATCCGCAATGTGCCGGACGACCTCCACCGTGCTCTCAAGGCCCGCGCCGCTCTCGAAGGGGTGAGCCTGTCCGACCTCTTGCTCAACGAGATCCGCCAGCTCGCCGAGCGCCCGAGCTTGAGCGAGCTGCGCCGGCGTCTTGCCACGCGGGCGCGGGTCTCGCCCTCGGTGCCGCCGGCCGTCGCGGTCCGGGAGGAACGGGAGCGGCGGTGATCGTTGTTGACGCCTCGGCGATACTCGACCTGCTCCTTCGCACTTTCGCCGCGCCGGCGATTGAGGATCGGCTCTTCGCGACCGGCGAAAGCTTGCACGCGCCGCACCTCCTCGACCTCGAGGTGGTGCAGGTGCTGCGCCGCTACTCACGCGCCGGGGAGCTGGGGGCAACGAGGGGGCAGCAGGCGCTCGAGGACCTCGCTGCGCTACCGATCACGCGCTACCCACACGATCTCTTCGTGCTGCGGATCTGGGCGCGTCGCCACAATCTCAGCGCCTACGACGCCGCTTACTTACGTGGCGCTGGCCGAGACCCTTGGCGCCACGCTGCTCACGCGGGACGCGCGGCTGCGCGCGGTGCCGGGGGCGAAGGCAACCGTCGAGCTGATCTGAAGACCAGCGGCCCACGCCTGCCCCGGCACTGCGGGGAGCGCCTTGACAAGAGGTGAGTCGCCGGCGTATGCCTCGGCTGATGGATGAGATGAAGGTCTCCGCCCGCGCCGAGTTTCGTCTGGTGGTGGAGCGCTCGCGCTTTCTCGCCGTGCTGTTCCCGGCCTCCATGGAGGAGGACGTGCTGCGCCTGGTGCGGCTCAAGAAGGGGGAGCTGCGCAAGGCCAGCCACCACTGCTGGGCGTTTCGTGCGACGGCGAACGGAGTGGTCATCGAGAGGTTGCGTGACGACGGTGAGGTCGGTCACCCTGGCCGGGTGCTGCTTGAGCTCCTTCGCCGCGAGGGGTTGGCAGGGGGGCTGCTGGTATCGCGGGTCTTCGGCGGGGTCAAGCTCGGTGTCGGGGGCGTCTCCCGCGCCTTTCGCGCCGCCGGCGAAGGCGCGATCGCGGCCTATCGCGAGGCCACCGGAAGGTGAGAACGCTTGCCCGGAGGCCACACACGAGGTTGTGTGGTGGACCGTTCCTGTTGGCAGCGGGTGGGCGGGTGGTCGTACGACGATGGCCACCGCGAGTCGTTTTGCGCGGGCACGCTGCCGGTCATTTACGGCTCGCAGGCCTACTCGGGGGCGATCAACATCGTGACCCGCCGGCCGGAAGCCGGCGCGCGCCTGGGCGAGCTCCGCGGCGGTTTCGGCAGCGGCGGGGCGTCACTCGGCGAGGCGAGCTACCGCTTTGCCTCGGCCGCCGAGGTCTCAGGCCTGGTCGCGGCGAGCTTGGAGCGAGGCGATCGGCAACCTCGCCGGCGGCGCGCGAGGGACTGTTGCAGATCCTCGACCTGTTGGGCCTGACGGCGACTGGCGCGGGCAGCGGCGAGGAGGCGCTGGCAACTCCTCCCGAGCCGGCGTTTGACCTCCTCCTCACCGACTTTCTGCGGCCCGGAAGCAACGGCTGGGAGACGAGCAGGCGACTCGTGGAGCGCTGGCCGGCGCTCAAGGTGATCGTGATGTCAGGCTACGCCGAGGATGAGGCGGTGCGCCGTGGGATCGGCGAGGGCAGGCTCAACTACCTGCAAAAGCCGTTCGATCTCGCGGCCCTGTCGAACGCGATCGAGCGCGTCCTCGCCGAGTAGGCCCCGGTTTTCGCCACCTACCCCGCGGCGTCCGCGCCCGCGGCCTCGCGCTAAGGGCTCGCGCAGAAATAACTTCCGGCTCTCGCATCCCATCTTTGGGCCATCTTCGCCCCGGGCCGCGTCGCGCAATCCTCAACGTAGCGCTGCTACGCCTGCGGTTGCGCTTCCTCGCCCGGAACGAATCTGGCCCAAATCTGGGCGCGATAGCTCGGAACCTATTCCTGCGCGAGCCCTAAGAAGCGGCGTGTCAGGTGCCGGCAGGCGTCGGGCGCGGGCATTGCGGGCCCAGCGCGTCGGCGTTCACGGTGCCTCAACTTCTTTCCGACCGGGAGTAGCTGGGAGGCTATACTAAACGGGATGGATGCTCCGCTGTCTCTCGAGCGTGCCTGGGTCGGGCGGTGGCGCGAAGCCGGGCCAGCCCTAGCAAGGCAGCACCGGCTGGAGCTACGCAGGATCTCGGACGAAGAGGCGCTTGCCGCCACCGAGGCTCCCCTCTCCCTCGTGGAGTGCTTTCCGTTGGACGAGTAGCGCCGCCTGGCGTCAGGGTTGGTCGAGCAGCAGGCCCTCTTTCTCCGTTTGGCAAGATGAACCCGATCTTCACGGCGGCTCTGGAAGTCCAGGGCTTCTGCCAGGCTCACGGCTGGCGCTTCTTTTTCATCGGGGGCATCGCAGTTCAGCGCTGGGGCGAACCTCGCCTCACTCAGGACGTGGACATCTCAATAGTCACCGGGTTCGGGCATGAGGGAGAGTACGCCGACGAGCTACGCGCTGTTCTGGCCGAGGGGTAGCCCCTCGACTCCAGGGGGTGCAGCCGGGCGGCGCCGTCCGCAGCCAGGATGCGGACGCGAGCAGCAGCGGCGGGGCGCCTTCATCTCGCACCACCTGTGCTGCCCTATTGGGGCCGCGGGTCCGGGACGAAAGCCTGTGGGCTACCTCTGCTCGCCCTGCAGGCTGGACAGCGCCGTGTCGAGTAGCCTGGGCAGCCGGGCCAGGAAGGCCGAGCGTGCGAGCACGACCGCGCCCGCCTCGCGGGCCGCCACGACGGCCTCGTTAGCTGCCGTCGAGGTGAACGCCAGCACCACGAGGCCGGCCCTCATGAGTGGGCGAAAGGCGGCGGCAGCGTCAGCCCCACAGCCTTCAAGCTCGGCGATGAGGACGCCGCAGCCACTGCCGGTCGCACTGGCCAGCTTCGGTAGGACTATCGGCCAGGCGCCCGCGCCGCGCACGGCACTCTCCACCACCGCCCGGATGAAGAGGTTGTCGACCCGGATTCCGACTCGCACGTGATCACCCACCCAGCACCTCGAGGGCGCGGTCCGGGTGGTTGGTGGTGATCGAGGGCACGCCCAGCGCCGCTAGCTCCCGCATCCGGCGCGCCCGGTTGACGGTCCAGGGGTGGAGCGCCACGCCCAGCTCTACGAGACGTTCCACCAGGGTGTGGTGGGGTGAGAGCTCGAGCCACGCCGGCAGCGCGACGGGAATCCGGTCGATCACCTGAGAGCAGGGGCAGGCCGGAAAAACCTCGTGAAGGGCGTCAAGGCCGGCCAGCGAGGAGGAGAGAAAGCGCGTTCGCCGCGAACGCGCCACCAGCAGGCGGTGTAGCTCGGCCATGCCAGCGGCGAGGGCGGCGCCGGGAAGCGGCTTCACCTCGACGAAGAGCCATCGCTCGGGCGGCACGGCCGCGACGACCGCCGCAAGCGCCGGGACGCCGGCGTGCGCCAGCCCCGCCAGGTCCCAGGCAGCCACTGGCAGTCCTGCGCGGATCCGGTCGTGATGACAGACCCAGACCTTCTCCGCGCAAAGCCGAATGTCCACCTCCACCCCGTCGGCGCCCTGTGCGATCGCCGCCTTGACGCCCGCGAGCGAGTTGTCCGGAAAGCGGGCCGCCCAGCCGCGGTGCCCGATCACCAGCGGCATGTCCGGCGCCGTTTCGCTGCCGCCCTGCCGAGATCTGCGCTCATGCCCGTCCCCCTGACCGCCGGGCCGGTGGCGGTCCGATCCTCCGGTTGCGTTGTGGCTGCCCCGGCCCCGGTCACCCACCTTCCGGCCGGTGCGCTCATGCGACGATCGAGAACCCGCCGTCCACGACCAGGGTCTGGCCGTGAATCATCGAGGCGAACTCGGTACAGAGAAAGACCACGGCGTTGGCGACATCCTGGGGCGTGGCAAGCCGCCCTGCGGGAGTGCGGCGAGCCGACTCGTCGAGGAGCTGGCTGCGGTTGGGGAAGTGCTTCAGCGCATCGGTGTCGATGGTGCCGGCCGAAACCGCGTTGACGCGGACCCCGCCGGGGGCGAGCTCGGCGGCAAGATGGCGCACCAGCGACTCCAGCGCCGCCTTGGAGGCGCCGACGGCGGCGTAGTTGGGGATCGCCCGCACCGCGCCGAGCGAGGAGACCGCCACGACCGTCCGTTCCCCCCTTGCCGGCAGGCCAAGGAAACGTTGGACGAGCGGCAGCAGAGCCGCCGCGTTGATGTCCATGGTCCAGTGAAAGTGGTGGAGGGTGAGCTCCGTGGCCGGTTTCAGCACCCCCGAGGCCGCATTCGAGACGAGAATCTCGAGGCCGCCCCAGGTGGCGCCGATCTCGGCGAAGATCCTGCCGACCTGCTCCTCATCGGCGACATTGCCCTTCACCAGCAGGGCGCGCGCACCCCGCGCCTCGATCTCGTGCGCAACCTCTTCCGCCGGCTGGCGGTGGCGAAAGAAGTTGATCGCCACGTCCACCTTGAAGTCGGCGAGGGAGAGCGCGATGGCGCGGCCGATGCCACGCGACGCGCCCGTCACCAGTGCCCGCTTTCCCCGCAGTCGTAGATCCATGCTCGCCCCCGCCCTGATCACGATAACGCGAACCCTTCTCAATTACCAGCGCCCCGACCGCGCCTGCGTCCGCCTCGCCCGATGCTATACTTCGCCGCTCCGGCGACTTGCGGCGGAGCGGAGGTTCTCAGCATGCAACTTGTGGCGACCGAGCTGCGACCCGGCAACATCGTTATTCACAATGGGCAACTCCACCGTGTCCTGACCGTCACCCACATCACGCCCGGCAACTGGCGCGGCATGGTCCAG
>JAZDGE010000234.1:0-2478 GCA_043807175.1 Acidobacteriota bacterium | reverse complement strand
CCTCGAGGAGACGGCGGAACTCCTGCGGCAGTCCTGACGGCACCGCCCGCGCGCGAAGTGTCAGATCGTCCACCGACCCGGAAGGGCAGCGCCCAGCGCTAGCGGAGGAGTCCCTGCTCCCGGGCCCAAGGGATGAAGGCGCGTCCGTCACATGGGAAGCGCGCGCCCCCGGCGATCAGCTCGTCGACCAGCACCACGGCGGCCGGCTCGGTGAGCTGGCCGCGGTCGACTCCGCCGGCCACCACCGCCAGCGTCCGGCGCACCGCTACCCCTCTCCTGCGGGCGGCGGTCACGGCCGTCTGGTCGTCGATCACCGCGATGGCCTGCCGCTGCTCGGCCCAGGCCAAGGTCGCGGCCTCACCGATGTTTCGTGACCCGCCGCCAAGGATCTGCAGGTATCGGCCGAAGGTCCTGAGCACCTGCAGATCGTCGGCGCGCACGGTCTCCAGCCAGGAGACCGACGCCACGGTCGCGAGCGCAGGGTAGTTCGCCGCACCCCGGTCGAGCTCGTCCAGCACCGCCGGCGTGACCACCCGCCGGTATCCGTCGGTGAGCGACTCCAGGAGCGCGAGGCGACCGGCCCGGGCGAAACAGCTCAGGCACGAGGTGTCGAAGATCAGGGTCGTCAGGCTGTCTGTCATCGCCGATCAGACCGGCTCGAGCTCGTCCAGCATCGCCTCGAGCGGGACCTCGTGCTGCTCGGGCAAGCCGTCCGGCGCCAGAGTCCCGCGCAGGAGCTCGAGGGCGCGCTCGCGCCCGAGCAGGTGCCGCCGGTACCCCTTGATCACCGCCGCGGCGAACCCCGGCGGCACCGCCGGACAGGGCGGCTCGGCCGGAACGCCGAGCATCCGCTCCAGGTAGTCCGCCCGGACGGGCCGCCGGCGGGTCAGGGCGCGGCGCGTCTCCTCGTCGACGAGGCGCAGGTTCCGGAGCTGAGCACACACCGCGGACCAGCTGACCCCATACTCGGCGGCGAGGTGGATGGTCGCGTTCCACGGGTCGCTGTCACCATCGAGCTGGCGCCAGCGGGTCAAGACCGCCGAGCGCGGCAGCAGCAGGTGGATGGCGAAGGCGCTGATCAGCCGTTCACGTTCATCCCGGTCGCCGGTGATCCAATCGCTCGAGTACTCGTCCGCCAGCACGTGGTGGCCAAGCTCGTGCGCGATGGTGAAACGGCGCTTCCCGGACGGATCGCGGCCCTGGACGAGCGCGACGCCGCCCGCCTCGAGCGCCAGGTACGAGCCCTCCACGTTGGGCTCGAGCTCGAGCACGAAGACGTAGAGCCCCAGCTGTTCGGCCAGACGCGCCAGATCGAGGAGCGCTCCATCAGGTTGCAGCTGGTTCCGTATCTGGATGGCGGCCGACTCGGCGGACTCCACCGATTCCACCGCGAGGTCCAGCTGAGGCGGTCGCACCGGCGAGAGCAGACCCATCTCGACCAGCTGCTCGACGTCGGTCGCCAGGGTTTCGAGGAGGATGTCGGCCGCGAGCTCGATACCCTCCCGCGCCTGGCGGCGGCTGATCACGGCGGGGATGGGGGTGGTCAGAAACCACGAGACGGGGCGCTTGAGGATCTCGGCGATCCGCCCGAGCTCCAGGGAATCAACCCGGCGATCGCCGTTCTCGATCTTGGAGATCGCCGTTCGGTCCATCCCGACGGCTGCAGCGAGATCACTCTGGGTGAAGCCGGCAGCCCGACGAGCCCTGACCACCCGTTCTCCCAGCTCCGGCCAAGTTGTGCTCATGTTCAATCCATTGGGAAGCACCCGATCCCTGTGCGATTTTAGCACAGCAGCATGATCCCTCAAGCAATCCATGTATCTGTTTATAATCTATGATGGTTGTGCGGTCGTCCGCAGGCGGGCAGCCGGTCGCGGGGCAATCGGCGGCGGTCAAGCAGCAGACTCATTCAGCGCAACGGATCACCAGCGTGCCGCCCGGCGCGAGGGGCCCAGGCCGCCGAAGTAATCCGAGTAGTCGGCATCCCAGGCCGTGGCCGGATTGCACTTGGGCTGAAGCCGCGCCGGCGGGAAGCTCTCGAGCAGCCTGGCGATGCGGATCGCCGGCTGCGCGCCGCCCTTGTAACAGGAGGCCGAGGGCTTCAGCAACGGCTGACCCGGCGACAGCTCGTAGACCTCCACGGGCTCGGTCTCGCCGGCGGCCAGGGCACAGGTCGTCCCGGTAGCCCCCCGGTGACTCAGGTCCCGTCGGCGAGCAGGAAATCGTCGAGGAGCAGGAGGGGAGCGTTGTAGGTGCTGCCGTTGACCACACGGATGCGCTCGATGCCGAAAACCGGCTGGCTCGAGGTGACCTCGATCCAGCCCAGGCTCCTGCCGTTCGTCGGATCGCTGTCGGGGATGGCCAGCCAGTCGGCGTCCCCGTAGGTGTTGAACCACCCCAGGGCCGGGGCGGTCTTGGTCAGGGTCTGGAGCAGGCCGCTCCCGTCGCTCTTGTGCACCTTGAGGGTGAGGGTCGCGG
>JAZDGE010000233.1:0-8627 GCA_043807175.1 Acidobacteriota bacterium | reverse complement strand
GACAACGCGGGACGAACCGCGCAACTGACCTCGGCGCGGGCGGCCGGTGCGCGCACCGTCTACATAAGCCGCCGCCCGGCGCGGCGGCGCAAGGCTTTTCGCCTCCGCTGGCTGCGTCTGCTGGCGGCGCACTGGATCGCCTTTCCGCCCTTTATCGACGGCCCGCTCGGGCCGCTCGAGAAGCTCAAGCTGCGCCTGTTCCCGGGCGTCGAGGTCGTCTTCCTCGGCGCCGTGCTCGCCGACTCCGAGCCGGCCCGACGCGCGGAGCTGAAGGCGAGCTTGAGCCTGGGCGCGGAGCCCTATGTGCTCTTCGCCCCCGGCGGCGGAGGGAAGCACGGCGCGGGTGGCGATGCGCCACGGATCTTCGCGGCGGCAGCGGCGCGGGTGGCCGCGGCGACCGGTGTGCAGGCGGTGGCGGTGATGGGCCCCAGCTTTTCCGGCGCCGCGGCCGGGTCGCCCGGCGTACGCACCCTGCCCTCGCTGCCCCACGAGCAGTTGATGGATCTCCTGCACGATGCGCATGTTGCCGTGATCAACGGGGGAACCACGCTGACCCAGGCGCTGGCGCAGCAACGCGTGTGCGTGACCGTTCCGATCGCGTCCGACCAGCACCTGCGGGTGCAGCGCTGCGCCCGGGCGGGGGTGGTGGTGCCGGCGGGCCTCGACGCCGACGAGCTGGCGGCCACAGTCACGGCGCTGCTCGCGGACTCCCAGCGCCATCAGGCGATTGCCGCGCGGGTCGCGGCGCTCGGCATGGAGAACGGCGTGCCGAAGGCGCTCGCCTCGCTCGAACGGCTGCTTGCCGCGCGGCCCGGCGGGGGAGGCGGCGAGTGACGCCGCCGCGCCGCGCCTGCTTCTTCTCCTATGGCCCCGAGCTGGCGTCGTTCGGGCATCGCCTGCGGCCTGTCGTGGAGGTGTTGGAGCAGCGCGGGTGGCGGTGCGAGGTGGCCAATCTCGCGGGTGAGCGGCACCTCGCCCGTCTCGTTTCGCGGCGCCACGAAATCGGCGCGAGCCATGTCGTGGTCATCTCGAAGATCAAGATTGGGCCGCCCGAGTCGTGGCTGCTGCGGCGCCTGGCGCGGCGCATCGTCTTCGATTGCGACGACGCGGTGTGGGTGCGCAAGCCGCGCCGCCTGGGCGCGCCGCCCGGGCGCTCGTGGTGGGAGCGGCTGCGCTTCGCCAGCACCTGCCGCATCGCCGACCTCGTGATCGCCGGCAATGACACCGTGGCGGCCGAGGCCGCGCGCTTTGCCCGGTGGGTCGAGCTCGTCGAGACTCCAGTGGATGTCGACTCCTATCCGGAACAGCCGCCGGCGGGCCGCGAGGGCCACACCGTCGTGTGGATCGGCATGCCGGGCAACCTCTTCTACCTCGATCTCATCCGCCCAGTGCTGGCGAAGCTTGCGAAGGAGTTCACAAGCTTGCGGCTGCGCGTGGTGTGCTCGCGCTTTCCCGACTGGCCGGAGGTGGCGATCGAGCGGGTGCCCTGGAGCGAGGGCGTCGAGGTGGAGGCGCTGATGACGGCGGGGATCGGCATCATGCCCTTGACCGACGAGGCATGGTCGCGCGGCAAGGGAGCGTTCAAGCTCAAGCAGTACATGGCGGCTCACCTGCCCTGCGTCGCCTCGCCGGTGGGAGTCAACAACCGCGTGATTCGCCACGGCGAGACCGGCTTCCTCGCCGCCACCTCCGAGGAGTGGAAGCACTCGCTGCGCGCCCTCCTCGCCTCCGCCCCGACTCGCGACGCGATGGGCCGCGCCGGCCGCGCACTGGTGCTCGAGCACTACGACTGCCGAGTCACCGCCCGCCGCGTCGCGGATCTGCTCGAGACGCTCTCCAGTCAGGCGTAGCGGCCTGCGGCCTCACGACACCGGCGGGAAAAGCCGGCCGATCTCCAGCTCCACGGCTTCGAAGGGCGTAATCCTGGCGCGGTCGCCGTCGCCCCAGGTCCCGAGCAGAAGCCAGCCGTCCTCGTGAAGCTGCAGCGCCTGCAGGAAACGCTCGTCCGGGTTGACGATCCAGTAGTACGGAACGCCGGCGCGGCGATAGAGGTCCGCCTTGCTGATCAGGTCGTGCCTGGCGTTGCTCGGCGAGAGGATCTCGCAGATCCAGTCGGGCACGATGCGAATGGGACGGTCGTCGGGAAAGCCCGGCACGCGCTCGCGCCGCCACCCGGCGAGGTCCGGCTCGACCACGTCGTGCGGCCCCAGCTCCACGTCGACCTCGGCCAGAATCCACCATCCACCAGGTTCCGCGTCGATCGCAAACGGCCCACCGAGGAAGTAGCTCAGGCGACCCTGGAGGAACGAGTGGCGCGGCAGAGGCCGGGGCGCCATCACGATCGCGCCTGCGAGCACCTCGACCCGGGTGCCTTCCGGAAGGCCGGCGATGTCATCCCAGGTGGCGAGCTTTTGGAGCGGTCGCACCATGCTCCGATTGTACCGCCGCCAAAGCCGGTTGGCCACCGGCTATCCTGCCGGGCTCACCGGTCCTACTCCGTGACGGTGCTGCCGTTGAGCCACAGCTCAGACTCGGCGAGATCAACCTCGTCACTCCACACCACCCCGTAGCCATGGGGATCGGGGTGGACCGCCCGGAAAAACGCTGGGTCACGCAGGAGCGAGAAGGCGGGGCGGTCGAGAAGTGGCTCGCAGTCGTAGATCCGCTCCTGACCATTGTCGAAAGCGACCCGAAGTCGCCGCTCGGCGAGCGGCTGCACCTGTCTCACCCGGGGCCAGGAGTCCATGCCAGATCACTCCAGACCTGGGAGCTGCCTGTACTCTTGCGTCGCTCGGAGAAGCACATCTTGATGAGGGTCCCGTAGAAGCGTGCGATGACTGGCATGATGTCCTCGGGCCGGCCCCCTCGTCACCAATCTACGTTCCACCCGGAAGGGCGTCAACCTCGCCGGGTGTGGTTGAGGCGCTGCCTCGCAGGGTGGGGCCGCCTCGGTCCCATTTTCCGCGTGCGAGAGCGGGTCAGGGTGAGGGCCTCGATGGTTCTCGCCCCTTTGCAGGGCGGCCCAGCGCCGCAGCACCGCGACCCCCGAGAGGAAGCCAATCCCCCGCTCGCCGTCGAGCGACCCGGCGCGCCTGACCACACGCGGCGGCGCCATCCGGCGCCGTGCGGTGAACGCCTGCCGCGCCGCCACCGCATTCGGCCGGCGGGTCGGCGGGCGTTTCTCCAGCAGCCGCATGGCGAAGTGCGCAAGGCCTGGCTCCGGCCGGTGGCGCGTTCTCGTTGACAGACCTTGCCGTCTACTGTCGGGGACCGCGGCCGGCGTGAGCGGCGACGCGGTCTTTGAGCTCGATATCGGCAATCCCATTCCGGCCCTCGGCCTGAGTGGCCTGGCTGCGCTCGTAGTCCTGCTCGGCTGCACCGGCATGCTCCTCGCAGGCGCCGCCCGCCATCGTCGCGAGCGCTGCCGACTTCAGACGGGCAGCGCGCGGGTTGAAGGCGCCAGGGTCATCGATTGGGGATGCTGGGGACGCAATTTCGAATTGAGCGACTCACTGTCCACCCCCCCTTGCCCCCTTGGCGGACGCCGAACCTGATCTCGCGGTCCCACCCCGCGACGGCGGCGCCTGTGCTAGAGGCTGCACTTGGGGGGAATCTCCCCCTGTCCCCAAAAGGTGTGTCCCGCGCGCTCGCCCTGGTGCGTCGAGTCGTCCGTCGCGGCGAGCCGCCGCTACCCTATCCGGCGCTCTGCCGCGACCGTGACGACGATGCGGTACTGGCACTCGCGAGCGAGGCTGCTGCCGACTGTCTCGTATCCGGCGACCACGATCTCGTCACTCTTGGCCACGTTGGGATAGTGCCGATTATTCCGCCGCAGGCGTTCTGGGCGCTCGAGGTGGGGCGGCGCCACGAGTAGCGCTCGACCCCTTTCGGCGCCGGGAGGCCGCGTCACGGATAGCGCTCGGCGTTGAGCAGGAAGAGCCAGAGCGGGACGGCCTCGACGCCGATATCGCCAGCCGGGAGAGTCGTTGCGGTCGAGCGCGAGACCACCAGCGCTCTCTTCGTTTCCGGATGGCGGCGCAGGAACAGCCGCATCCCGGCCAGCCGCCGGTCGGCGAGATCCACGGCGTCGAGCATCTTGACCTCGAGGGGCAGGGGATCGGTCGGGGCGCCGATGACGAAGTCGACCTCCCGGTCGCTTTCGGCCCAGTAGCCGGCGGCAACCCCGCGGCGCTTGAGCTCCATGAACACTGCATTCTCGGCGCGGCTGCCCTCATCTCCGGCCCCGGAAAACACCGTCCTCACCCCGGTGTCTTGCAGGTAGAGCTTCTTCTTGCTGTAGACCCGTTCGGAGTGAGAGCTTGTCCACTTGTCCATTGGGGCGACCAGGAACGCCGACTCCAGGTAGCCGGCATACTCCTTCGCCGTGTCGAGCGAGAGGCCGAGCAGCTTCGCGAGGCGATTGAAGCTCACCCGGCTGCCGGTCGAGGCGGCCACCAGCCGGAGGAGATCCTTGAGCGCGGCAGGCTTTCTGATCGGGTGAAGCCGGAGGAGATCGCGAGCCAGAATGTCGTTGACGAGGCTTGCCAGGTACTCGTGCGAAGGCGAAAGCACCTGCTCGGGATAGCCGCCGACGGCAAGGTACTCCTCGGCGAGCCGCTCCATGCGGTAGTCCTCGGCGAGAGTGGGAAGACTGCCTCGAAAGGCGAGGAACTCGGCAAAAGACAGCGGATACACCGTCGTTGTGATCTGCCGTCCAGTCAGCTTGCCCCCGGCTCGCTCAAGGAGGGCCGACGTCGAGCCGCTGCAATAGAACTTGATCTGCTCCGTGTCGTAGAGGGCCTTGAGCTCGTTTTCCCAGTCGGGGCTATCCTGGATCTCATCCAGGAACAGGAAGAGCCGCCGTTCCCGCTGATGCAGGAACTCCTTGCGAAAGCGCTTGAGGTGCTCGGAAACCGGCGCCGCCTCCAGCGCCGGGTGGTCCAGCGCGAGGTAGCAAACGTCATGAGCCGGGACGCCCGCGGCGAGGATCTCGCCGATCACCTGCCGCAACAGCGTCGTCTTGCCGATTCTCCGGCTGCCGATCAGGATCTCGACCTGGCGTCGCGCTCGCGCCCCTGCCAATCTCCCTAGGTAGATCTCGCGCCGGACGCCGGTTTCGAAGCTTCGCCCTTCCCACCATGGATTCATGACCCGAAGGATCGCGTCCATGCCGTCAGTCTTTCTCTATTCGAAGGTTTTGTCAAGAACATTCGATTACGATCGAATGTTTCTCCAGAGCGGCAACGCCAGCCTCACCAAGCCACACAACAGTCTCTGGTTACAGATCGTTGATGGCGTCCGCGATGGCGGCGCCCAGGCCCAGCCAGGCGCACCGGGGCATCCCAAGTCCAGTCTGCCTTTTTCCGCCCGCGCCGCCTGACGATCTGCCGGCTCGCGGCGCGCGGTCTCGACCGGCTGCGACCGCTCGCACTCGCAGCGGGGCCAAGAGCCTCAGGGCGGTTTCGCTGCCTGTTACGGGTGCGGGGACGCGCCCCGGAGGTCGATCTCGACGTCGGTGGCTTGTCCGGGCGTGATGTCGAAGGTGGCCACCGCCGGCAGGTCCCGGGCCGCGGTGAAGAGGACGTCAGGCGGATCCCTGCCCGGCTGCCCCCGGATGACGCGCCACTCTCCAGGCGCAAGCAGCGGAAGATGCAGCGCGCCGCCGGCCCGTGGGTCGAGGACCACACCAGGAAACACCAGCGCGTAACCCAGGGTAAGGAACGCCCCGTCGGGCGCAATGAGGCAGAGCTGGGCGAGCTGCTGGCCGGCCCAGACGCCCGCCCTGGGCCGTAGTTGGAGCGACCCACCGGCGGCGGGCAGCCGGAGCACGAGATCATCCGCCGCCTTGACCAGGAGCGCGGTGAGCGGCTGGCCCCCAACCGCGATCTCGAGGTTGGCAAGCGAGGGGGCCGCCGGCGGCAGCTCGATCTCGAAGCGGCCCGAGTCATCGGTCCTCGTCTGGGGCGCCTCGACGAGCCCTCCGGCCACCGCCGGGGGCAAGCAGGCGACGATGGTCGCGCCAGCGACCGGCACGCCCGTCGCCGAGAAGAGGTGTCCCGCCAGGCGTCGGCCCTTGCCGAGAACCAGCACGACGCCGCCTTGCGAGCCCCCCTCGGCAAGGCGAACCACCGCCGGAGCGCTCTGCTCGTCGTCAGCCTGGGCCCTGAGCTGCCAGCTCCCGGGCGCCAGCGCCTCGAGCGCGAAGGCGCCCGAGCCGTCGGTCTTGGCCGAGGCGCTCAGCGGCAGCCAGCTCGCCTCGCCGTCCGCGGCCCTCGAGACGCCATGCTGCTCGGCCAGCACCCGGGCGCCGGCAACCGCCCGCCCGCCGGCGTCCACGACCGAGCCCGGGATGGACCCGCCGGGGAGCCTGATGACGACCTCCTCACCGTCGAGGGGCAGCTTGAGCTCCGGGACGGTCACGAAGAGGGGTGGCCGGTCGGCGTCGATGAGGACCCAGTAGCGGCCGGCGCCGGCGACGATGGCGACGAATCTGCCCTCGTCGTCGGTGGCGCCGGCATAGGCGGGGCTGGCGAGCGCCTCAGCCTGGCGGAAAAGGGTGAACCGACCGATCACCGGCTGCCGGCGATATTCGATCCGACCGTGCACGAGCTTGGCCGACAGGTCGGCGGTGAATGTCGCCGTGCCGCCAGAGGGGACCTCCACCTCGCTGCTGGCGACCGGCTGCCGCAGCCCCTCGAGGTCGAGGGCCACATCCACGGCCCAGCGGCCCGGCGGCAAGCCCGCGATCTCGAGGCTTCCATCGCGCCCGGCGGCCGCGGTGCGCTCACAGCGAAAGAATTGGCGGCCATCGAGGGTGGGCACGGCGCTCGCCATCAGCACCATTCCTTGTCGCAAGAGCTCGTCGATCGGGGTAGTGGTCACCTGCAACCGCCCAGGGCGACCGATCTCGAGGTCGGCGATGGTCGTTTCGCCCTTGGTGACACTGTTGCTGGCCCCGAGGGCTGGCGCGCAGCCTTCCGCCTCGACCAGCAGCGAGTACTCGCCTGGCGCGAGACCGGTGAGTGAAACCCATCCTCGCTCAGTCGTGCGAACGCCTCTGGGAAAGCCATCGATAAGGCCGCGGGTAACGGCACAGACCGCCTCCTCCAGCCGTGCCGCCGGCACCGGCCGCACGATGGCGCCGGGCACCGGCCGGCCGTCCTCGGCGAACACGACCCGCGTCGTGATGGTGGCGCCGGGGCGCAGGCGGATGGCGCCAAGCTGCCGCAGTGCCCCCGGCGCGAGCTTGAGCTCCGGCAGGGGCGCGGGCGCCATGCCTTGGGCGACCACCACCGCGCGCACACAGCCGGCTGGCACGCCGACATGGAACGGACCATCATGCTCCACCGCAAAGGGATACTGGAGGACCCGAGACGCCTCGGGGACAGCGCAAGGCGCAACCTCAAGCCAGCCCCAGGTGGCCATCTCGTGGCCCTCCGGCATGACGAGACGGCCCGACAGCCGTGCCGCGGGCAGGAACCCGACCTCGCGCACGGCGCCGGCGCAGCGGGACCCGGCGATGACCTCGACCGGCGTGCTCACGAGGCCGGGCGCCTCGAGCACCACCAGGCTGTCTTCGCCGCAGGCTTCGTGGAGCACCAGGCGCGGCGCGGGGGTATCGGGTGCGAGGCTGAACGAGACCGCGAGCGCCTTGCCATCGATCCAGCGCCGCGCCACCAGTCCCTCGGGAACCGCCTGCCCTCGGTGCGGCGTGAGGGTGAGCGGCGGTGGCTTGAGCTCCACTTCTCCGTCCGCCACCGAGGCGAACGTAGGACACACCAACGCGACAAGTAACGACAGGCCCCGGGCGGCGCGTCGCCTGCCGGCGCTCGAAGCTAGCACTTCGGGCCGATGCACTGACCCTGGTAGGTGTAACACGTGACCAGTCCGGTCTTGAACACGACCCATCCCGTCTCCCTGAGTTTGTCACAATAGGCACCACGGCAGCAAGCAGTTACGACAAAGACGACATAGGTTTTGCGGGCGCAGTCCCAGCATGGACTGACGGAGCTTCCTCCGGCCGCATCAAAGCCGCAGAATCCAGAGCCAGCCCAGATGGCTGCGTCCATGTAGCTGCAGGGAGAGAATGTCAAGCCCATCGCCACCGGCCGGGTAGGCGCTCGGGCTCAGTCGCGGTGCGGAGGCCGAGAGCGCGTGCTAGCATCGTGGCTTGTGAAAGACGGCGCATGTTCCGGAGGGGACATGCCCGCCGTGGGGGGATGAGATGACATCGACCGAAGGGAACCTGAAAGAGGCATTCGCGGGGGAGAGCCAGGCCAACCGCAAGTACCTGGCCTTCGCGAAGAAGGCGGAGCAGGAAGGTCTTGCCAACGTTGCGCGGCTTTTCAGAACGGCAGCGAAAGCCGAGACGATCCATGCGATGGGTCATTTCGCGGCGATGGGGGGGGTCGGCTCGACCGCGGAGAACCTACGGGCTGCGGTCGCGGGCGAGACCTACGAGTACACCGAGATGTACCCGCCGATGGTGAAGCTGGCGGAGAGTGAGGGCCACCGGGCGCAGCGGATGTTCAAGCTTGCCGCGAAGGCCGAGGCGGTGCACGCCCGGCTGTACGAGCTGGCGCTGGCCGCGGTGGAGCAGGGGAAGGACCTCACCGAGGTCAACTTCT
>JAZDGE010000232.1:0-3937 GCA_043807175.1 Acidobacteriota bacterium | reverse complement strand
CGCGTCCAGGTAGGGCAGGGCGACCTCGCCGGACTCGCAGATATACAGGCCCACGAGCGGCCGCCGGTCGCCGAGACGGGCGGTAAAGCTCGCCAGCATCAACTCCCAGGCCTGCCGGCGGTGTCCGGCGCCGGCGTGCCGCAGCAGCCGCCGCACCACCAGCGGGATCGAGTAGAGCACGCGCTCGGTGGGCGCCATGTCCTCCTCGACCATGTTCCCGGCGCGATCAAGCAGCGCCAGCACCCGCTCCAGCTCGTCGAGCACGGTGCGCTCGGCGCGCAGCACCACGCCCTCGGGCAGGTCCTTGCGCCAGAAGTCCTCCTTGCTCGCGAGCAGGTCGCCGATTCGGTTGGCGGCGTGGTAGCGGATGTCGTCGTCGCGGTGGCCGAGAAGCTCGAGGAAGAAGTCGAGCGCCATCGCCTTCTGCTCGGTCGAAAGTGCGGGCGAGTACTCGCCGAGGATCGCGAGGTAGGTGCGCAGGTCGCGCCAGCGTTCGAAGGAGCGCGCCTCCTCGAGCAGCGCCCGCAGGGCGGGGAGATCGCGCAGCCGCTCCATCACGCCGAGGTTGTGCGAGGTGACCATCAGGCGGCGGAGGGTGTGGAGATTGCGGCCGGTGGCGAGGGCCACGGCGTCGGGACGGCTACGGCCCGCAAGCACCGCCACCATGTCGAGCCCTTCCGGAACATGCGGGCGCGGCGGCGTGGCCATCTCGAAGGTCGGGGGGTTGAGCTCGACGCCGAGATACTGCAGGTACTCCTCGAGGTCGCGAAGCTTGCGATAGACCCCGCGGTAGCGGCGGATCTTCTCCTTGTCGAGGTTTTCGAGCTTGTCCCGGATGGCGGTGAAGGCGTCGTGCAGCGAGATGATCTGCATGCGCGACCCGCCATCCGTCCCCGGGGTGTCCTTCACCCGGAAATCGGCATAGATGAGCAGCAGTGTCTCGACTGGCAGGCGCACCTGCTCGAGGTCCCAGCACGAGTGGTTGGTCGCGATGTGGCCGAGGCTGGACAGGTTGCGGTCCTGGTACCAGAGGTGCGTGTAGTAGTAGTGAAGGCGAGGAATGCGCCGGACCTCGTCGCCGACACAACCGAATTTGCCAATGTCGTGACCGATCGCGGCGCCGTGCAAAAGCGGCAGGTCTACCGGGACCGACCGCGCAAGCTGCCGGCCGATCCACAGCGAGAGTCCCGTGACCCCGAGGACATGGTCGAGTATCGTCAGCCCGAACCACTCCTGCGCCAGCGCCAGGCATAGCACCAGCCCCTCGTCCTCGACGTGGCGCACGAGCCGCCGGTACTCCTCGGCCGAGGGCCAGCGGCCGATCTCCTCATCGGCGAGCTCCACGAAGGGCAGGCGCGGGGCGATCGCCTCGCCCGCGCGCAGGGATTGCTCGCGCAGCACCGCGCGCGCGAGCGGGTAGAACGCCTCGGCGAGCCGCGCGAGCTCCGGCGATGGCGCCAGAAATGTCTCAGGATAAAGACGATGGCGAACCACGGCAAAGAGCGCGTCCCGCCATCCCGCAAGATCGCCCTCGGCCGGCAGGCCCGCCACCTCGAGGCCGATGCGTAGCGCCGTGTCGAGCTCCCACGGCGGGTAGATCGCCTCCCCGCGCACCAGCAGCCGGGACTGCCACCCGCGGCTGCGCAGCGTCTCGTGCAGCGGCGAGGGACGGGAGTGCAGGCCGGCGGACATACCGCCGGAGTATAACCCGCACCGCCGTTTGGCCTGCTCGGCGCTGCCTTGGGAAGAGAGGCGGGCTCAGGTCTCCTCGTAGCGCTCGATGGCGGCGATGCGCACGCGGCGCCCGCTCACCGTCACCGTCTCCCCGACAGCCTTCTCCAGCACCGCCTGAGCAAGCTCGGAGGCGTGCGACACGATGCACGCCTCCGGGTTCGCCTCGTAGGGACCGAGGATGGCGTAGGCGAGCCTCTCCCCTTCCCCATCCAGAATCACCCGTGTCCCAACGCGCACCCGCGCAGGGTCGATCCGCGCCGGGTCGATGACCTTGACCTGAGAAAGATCTCCCTGAAGCTGCGCCGCCTTGGCCGAGAGCAACTCCTGCCGGGCCCGCGCCGCGTGGTACTCGAAGTTCTCCGAGAGGTCGCCATGCTCGCGCGCGATCTGGATCGCCTTGAGCACCTCCGGGATCTCCTTTTCCAGCAGGTTGCGCAGCTCGGCCTGGAGGCGCGCCGCGGTCGAGGCGAGCGCCGGGACGCTGTCGTCGCGGCGCTCCTCACGCAGCTCGGGAAAGCGGGCGATGACGGCGCGGCGCAGCCAGCTCCGCTCCTCCACCAGCGCGCCCGGCTTGTCGAGGATCTGCTGCAGCCGCCTGCCCTGCTCGACCGTGAGGCGGTCCTGGACGATTCGGCCGGCGAGCCCGCGTGGCGACAGGACCTCCTTGAGCCGCGCCCGCAGCGGCGAGAACTCCTTGCGCTCCGCAAGCTCCACCAGCCGCACCAGCAGCGCGCCAGTGTGGCGCTCATCAAGCAGCGCCGCCACCGTGCCGGCGCCGGTCTCCTCACAGGCCCAGAGAATTGCCGCCGGGAGCTTCTGGGGGTGGAGGAAGGCCTGGTCGAGAAAGCTCCGCAACCGCTCGATTTCCCCCGCCTCCACCAGCGCGCCGGCGATCATGCCCAACAGGCGGGGATGGCTCTCATTCTCGAGCCTGCGCGAGAGCGTCTCGATCCAGCCATCAGGCGTGTGGGTCCTGAGAAACTGAAGGGCAAGCTCGCGTTGCTGCGCATCGGTCAGGGAGTCGAGCAAGCCGGACGCCCCCGCTCGCGCAACCACCACCGCCCGCCCCGCCGACACCTCCGGCTCTCCCGCTCCCAGGCGGGCGGCAATGTGCAGGGCCTCCCAGGCCTGGGCGATCTCCACGCCCGCCTGGCCGGCCCCAACAAGCAGCTCCCGCGCCATCTCGGCGCCGAGCTCGCGGCTGCGCGCGCCATGGCGGCGCGCCAGCTCGATGCGCTGGCCGAGGTCCGCAGCGGCGAACTGCGCGCGAATCTCCTCCTCCGGGCCTCCGGCCGCAGCCATGCGGTAGGCGACCCGCGACCCGCTGCCCACCGCCAACAGTCGCGGGTGCTTTCTGGCCTTGCTCCACCACGGAGCCCACTGCTCGTCACTGACGAGCCCCTCGAGGGTGGCGCGCAGCTCGGCCACGGTGAGCGCCGTGCCAAGGCTGGCGAGCAGCGCCTCGAGCGCGGCCGGAGGGTCGGCCGCGACCTCCTGGGCGAGGATCTGTGGCTCCTCCAGACGGCGGCGCAGGAAGTGGCGCGGCGGCAGCGGCGTGAGATAGCGGGCGGCGGCGTCAATCGGGACCGGCACGCGCTTCTCGCGGGCGAAGTCGAGGCGCAGGACCCCGAGCTGTGGGCTGGCTTCGCTCACCCGCCCGGCGCCGCGCCCGGCCATCGCGAAGACGCCGCCGACATCGTGAGTCAGCCACAGCTCGAGCGTTTCTAAAGACTCCAGCGGCTTTCGCGAGCCGCGCAGCGGGAAGTGCTGGAGCAGCTTCTCCAGCGAGGGCCGGCCCGCCCAAAGGTGGCGGACCGCCTCCTCGAGACTGGCGCGGGCACGCTCGGCATCGCCGATGCCAAGCCGGAGCAGCTCGCACAAGAAACGCTTGCGCGCCTGCCAGGCCCGCTCGCCCTGGGATGCATCGGCGGCGAGCTCGAGCAGGGTTGCCGCGAGGGCCTTCTTGCTGGCGGAACGTAGGCGCCGCAGCGCCTCCACGAACGATTCCCCGTCACCCACGCCTTCGTCGAGCCTGTTGAGCCAGAACTCCTCGATCGCAGCGGTGCCACCCGCCGCCACCACCGCATCCCACGCCGCCAACCAGTCGCAAGCTCCCACGGTCCCTCCGACTGCGTACGATAGCAAGGTTGGGGAGGGAGGCAGCGAAACGTGGTCCGTGGCCCGTGGTCCGTGGTCCGTGGAC
>JAZDGE010000231.1:0-10323 GCA_043807175.1 Acidobacteriota bacterium | reverse complement strand
CCGCTCGCCAATCTCAAGCCTCAAGCCTCAGGCCTCAAGCCTGAAGCCTCAACCTCAAGCCTCCGGACCCCAGAACGGGTAGAAGCAGTACCACTGCTCGGGGTGCTCGCGGATGCGGCGCTCGAGCAGCGCGACCCAGTGCGCCATCGCGACCCGCACTCGCTCCTGGTCCCCACCGCAACCGGCGAGGTCGATGGGGAGCTCGTAGGAGACGGCGAAGGTGCGGTCCGGGCGGAGCAGAACGAAGGTCGGCAGCACCAGCGCGCCGCTGCGCGCCGCAAGCAGGAAGGGACCGGGAGGAAACTTGGCCCGCTTGCCGAAGAACTCGCACTCCCAGCCCTGCTCGTTGAAATCGCGGTCGCCGTGGGCGGCCACGATGCCGCCCTCGCGCAGCACGCGCAGCGCCGGTACCACCGAGAACGGCGAGGCATCGACCGGGATGCCGTGGACATTGCCGCGCAGCCGCATGCGGGTGCGAAATTCCTCGGCGGTGGCGAAGCGGTCGCGCCAGTAGAGCACGTGCACCGGCTCGAAGTGGGTGCCCATCGCCACCGCGCCCACCTCGGGGTTGCCCATGTGGGCGGTGAGCAGCATCGTGCCGCGACCGCTCTGGCGCGCGGCGCGGAAGTGCTCCTCGCCCTCGACGTTTGTGATAGCGGCGAGCAAGCGCTCCGGAGCGCTCTGCGACCAGCGGAAGAAGTCGATCCAGTGGTAGGCGTGCTCGAACATCATCCGCCAGGAGGTCCGCCGCACCCGCGGGTCGGTCGCAGGAAGGCCAAGTATCCGCGCGAAGTTGCCCCGCACCGCGCGCATGTACTTGGGACGGACGAGGACGAAGGGAGCGATCACCTGCCAGCGCGCCATCCAGTACATCAAGGAAAGCGGCCAGCGCACCGCCGCCCAGACCAGCGTCGGGATCCAGAAGCCGAAGTAGGCCTTGTAGAACGCCTGGAGAAGCCGGGGCGAGCCGGCCATCTTGAGCTGCACGGTGGAGATTCTAGAACTTAGCTCGCTTCGCTCGCAATTGGGGTTGGGGGTTAGGGGTTGGGGGTCAGGGAAAAGCTGCGCCTGGCATGCTGCACACCGCCCGGGTGAGAGCTGCGAGTAACCGCAACGCGAACGGCGAAACGGGCGACCTGCACCCTCTCGACCGGCCCAGGAACGTCCTCATGCTCCAGTTTTCAGAACTCTTCCTCCCGAACCCCAAACCCCTATCCCCTATCCCCGTAGCTAGTTGTGCAATTTCCGAGACGTCCAATTTCCGAGCTGCCGATTGAAGAAGACAAGCACGACCCCGCCCTCAACCGCGACCTCGATCGCGGCGCCGGTGGCGCGGTTGCAGACGCCGGTCCTCACGCTCAGATCGAGTGGCTCACCGTCAAGCGGCCACTCGAGTCCCTGCGCCCACACGCGCTCGCAGCGGCCCATGGGGATGATCGAGATCGTCTGGCCCGCCCTGGTCGCGAAGCGCGCCCGCCCCACGACCGGCCAGATGTCGGCGTCCTCGGCGGCAAGGACGAGCTCGCCGCGGCCAGCCCAGCGGGCGAGCAGGGCGAGGTTCTCCACGGCGTGATCAAGCCGCCCGCCAGTGGCGGCGAGCACCGTCACCCTTTTCGCCCCGCGTTCGTCAAACGCATACGAGAGGGTCTTGTGGAGGTCGGTGTGGTCCTGATCGGGACGCGGCACCAGCCTCTCCTCCCCCACCCACAGGCGCACGCGGGGCAGGATGGAGTCGAGGTCGCCGATCACCGCCGCCGGGCGGACGCCGATTCGTGCGAGGTGGTTCGCGCCGCCGTCGGCGGCAAGCACGAGGCCGGCCAGCCGCACCAGCTCGACATGCTCCAGATGCCAGCGCCAGGGAGCATTGGCCACCACCACCGTGCTTTCCGCCTCTGGTTCGCTCCCGGAAGGGTGACGGAGGGGGTCCCCGATGCCGAACCCCGTCCTCCGGTTCCCACTTCTTGCCCCTCTGCCGGCGCTGCCTGGCTCGCCCATGCCGCCATGCTACACTCGCGACGCATATCAGGAGGATCAGATGAGAGCGTCTCCTGCGCGTTTCCGGCTGCTCCTGGCGACCGCTTCCATCCTGCTGACCGCCGCCGCCGCGGCACAAACCCCACCCTCGGCGCTCGAGCTCGGCCTGCTGATCGCCGAGCAGTCGCGCCCGTCATTCTCGATTCTCGGCGCGGGAGCGCGTGCCGCCGGAATGGGCGGCGCCTTCACCGCGCTCGCCGACGACGCCTCGGCCGCGTCGTTCAACCCCGCCGGCCTGGCGCTTTTGATCCTGCCCGAGGTCTCGGTGGTGGCGACCGGCCAGCGGCACACTGAGGATCACCTTCACTTCGTCAGCATCCAGCAGGCGGCGCGCCCGCTCGCCTACGATGACACCCACACCAGCTTCGACGCCAGCGCGCTCAGCTTCGCAGCCGCCACGCTGCCCTTCCCCCTTTTCAAACGCAACCTCTGCCTGCAACTGTCCTACCAGCGGCTGATCGACTTCACCTTCGACAGCCGCCGGGATTTTCTCCAACGCGACGCCACCTTCGCCGCCGCTCGCTTTCGCCAGATCGTCAAGCAGGAGGGCGACATCCACACCTACTCGGTGGCGCTCGCCTACCAACTGACCGAGCGCTTCTCGTTCGGCGTCAACCTCGCCCGCTGGATTGGCGACTGGACCTTCGCCACCCTCGATGCGGCGCGCAACCTGCAGACCGAGAAGGAAGGCTACTTCGACTACCGGCAGCGCAACCGCCTCGAGGGCTGGGGCTGGAGCATGGGCGGCCTGCTGCGCTACCGCTACCTGAACATCGGCGCCATGTACCGCTTCCCCTTCACCCTCGACTACACCTTCGGCTCGACCTTCGCGAGCAACTTCCCGACCACTGTCGCCGGCGCGCCGAAACTGCGGCACTGGCTCCACTGGCCGAGCTCCTGGACCGCGGGAATCGCGATCAAGCCCACCGACACCTGGCATTTGACCGCCGACTACGCGCGCTACAACTGGTCGCAGATGGAGATCCGCGGCCTCGGCGCGGACCGCCGGACCGCGGTCAATTTTTTCGATTTCGCCGCCACTTCCCAGACCACCACGCGCGATGTCGAGCAGTGGCGCTTCGGGACCGAGCTGACGTTCTTCGCGGCGCGCACCCCGGTGGCGCTGCGCGCCGGCTACTTCCGCGAGCCCGAGCCGCTGCAGGCGCTCTCGCCCAGCTTCCGCGGGCCGACGGTGGAAGGCTACTCGGCCGGTCTCGGCGTCAAGCTCGGCCAGCTCAGCATCGACCTCGCCTACCAGCGGCGGAGTTTCACCTCGCGCGTGTTCCAGTTCATCGATCCGCGGGTACTCGAGACCGAGAATCTCAAGGCGCTCGCCGTCGGCAACAAGGCGACCCGCGAGGAGCGGGCGTTCGTGGCCCTCCTCTACCAGTTCCCGTCCGGCGAGAAGGTGCGCAATGCGCTGCGCTACCTCTTCGTGGCGCCAACAAGTGGCAGCGGCAATGACGGGGATGGGAATTAGCTTCCACCGGCTCGCCGGCGCGCTTCTGCTCGCGCTCGCGCTCGCCGGCGGCCAGGCCCAGGCGCAGGTCCAGTGGTACGAGCACTACCTCCGTGGTCTCGAGCTCGAGAAGGCGGGCGCCTGGGAGGAGGCGACGCGCGAGCTCGAGGCGGCCCTGCGCGGCGAGGCCAGGCCCCGCAAGCACACTGTCACCTACGGGCGAAACTACCTCTTCGACTACGATCCCCACTACCACCTCGCGCGGTGCTTCGCCGAGCTCTCTCGCTTGCCGCGGGCCACCCTCCACTTGCGGCTCTCGTACAAGGCGGGAGTGACGCCCCGCCCGCTCCTCGATGCCCTGCGGGCGAGGATTGAGGGAGGCGCCGGCGCGCGCCCACCTACGCCCCCACCCACCCCGGAGGCGACCGGCAACCTCGTCATCGCCAGCGATCCGCCGGGCGCCAGGGCGAGTCTCGACGGCCGGCCGCTCGGCGCCACGCCGCTGGGGCCAGTCCCGGTCGCCCCCGGCGAGCATCTCATCCGCCTCGAGGCGGCGGGCTTCGTCGCCGAGGAGCATCGCATCGAGATCGCGGGCGGCGCCACCTACAACTTCGACCGCTCGCTGCGGCCGAGCGCGGCCCCCGCCCCGACCTCGCCGGCGCGGCCAGTCGAGCCCACCCTACCGACCCCCACTCGGGTTCCCGCCGGACGCGCCGCCGCGCCAACGACGACCTTCACAGCCGCTGCCACCCCGGTCGCGGCGACTCCCCCACCCGTCGCCATCGAGCAGGCCCAGCGTGAGCCGGCGGTTGCGACCGGATCGACCGCCACGCCGTCCCCGGCGGCGGCGCCGGCGCCCACCACCCATCGGCCTGGCGCCACGCTCCTTGCGGTCGCGCTGGCACTCGCCGCGATCGCCGCCCTGTTCCTTGCCTGGCGGCGCCGTCACACCCGACCCGCAAGCGCACCCACTTACAGTCTCGAGACCTCGCCTACCGTCGTCAGGCCCGGCGGCGCCCTTGGCCAGTACGAGCTCACCGGCCTGCTCGGCCGCGGCGGAATGGCCACCACCTACCGCGCGCGGCGAGGCGCCGACGGCTCGCAGGTGGCGCTCAAGGTTCCCCATGAAGGCTGCCTCGCCGATCCCTCCTACCTCGCCCGCTTTCTTCGCGAGGGCAAGCTTGGCGAGCAGTTGCACCACCCCAGGATCGTCCGCATCTTCGAGGCCGGCGAGCACGACGGCCGCCCCTATCTGGCGATGGAGCTGCTCGCCGGCGTCACCCTCAAGGAGCTGCTGCGCCAGCACGGGGCGCTGCCGGCGGCGCAGGTCCTGCGCCTCGCCACCGACATCGCGGAGGCGCTTGATTATGCCCATGTCAAGGGCGTGGTCCATCGCGACCTCAAGCCTGAGAACGTGATGGTCATGGAGGACGGGACGCTCAAGGTAATGGACTTCGGGATCGCCCGCCTCGCCGGCCAGGAGGGCCTGACGACCTCGCAGTACTTCCTCGGCACGCCCCTCTATGCGGCGCCCGAGATGATCGAGCCCAAGCAGGTCGATCACCGCGCCGACCTCTACGCGCTCGGCATCATCATGTTCGAGATGCTGCAGGGGACCGTGCCGTTCGTGGCCGACTCGCCCTTCAAGGTGCTGCAGATGCACCAGCACGAGCCGCTCCCGCCGCGGCACAAGCTCAAGCGCGAGGTTCCCGAACCGCTCTGGCGGATGGTGGAAAGGCTCTGCGCGAAAGACCCCGCCGCTCGCTACCAGACCGCCGAGGCGCTGCTCGTCGAGCTGCACCAGCTCCTGCGCAACGCGGACTCGCTGGCGTGAGCAAGAAAGCCATCAGCAGTCAGCTTTCAGCGTTCAGCCCCCCCGGCCCACCCGAGGAGCTGTCAGCAATCAGCTTTCAGCAATAAGCTCCCCCACCCACCCTGCGACGCCGATGGCATCCCAACCCACGAGAAGCTGAGAGCTGAAAGCCGATTGCTGAGAGCTGATAGCTGAAGGCTGAGAGCTGATTGCTGCTTTTCCCCGGCTACTTGATTTCCAGCAGCTCCACCTCGAAGATCAGCGTCGCGTTGGGCGGGATGCTCCCCGAGGCGCCTCGCTCACCGTAGGCCAGGGTGGATGGGATGAAGAGCTGCCACTTGGCGCCGACCTTCATCAGTTGCAGCGCCTCGGTCCAGCCGGAAATCACACCATTGACGGGAAAGGTCGCCGCCTGGCCGCGCTTGTACGAGCTGTCGAACTCCGTCCCGTCGACGAGCGTGCCGCGGTAGTTCACCGACACGGTATCGGTCGCCTTTGGTTGCGCTCCGCTGCCCTCGGTACTCACCTTGTACTGCAGACCGCTGGGCAGGACGACGATGCCTTCCTTCTTCTTGTTCTCGGCGAGAAACGCCTCGCCCTCGGCCTTGGCCTTCTCGCCCTGGGCCTTAGCCCGCTCCTGCCGTTTGGCCATCAGCTCGCGCTGCAGTGCGCCCATCGCCTCTTTCATCTCGGTGTCGGTGAGCAGCAGCTTGCCACCCGCAAGAGCGTCCTTGAGACCCTGCGCGACGAGTGCCCCATCTACCTCGATGCCTTGTCTCTTCAAGTTGTTGGCAATATCGACGCCAAGACTGTAGCTGATCTTCTGGCGCTCATCCTGCAACGCCGGCTTGTCCTGAGCCAACCCCTGTACCGCCCCTCCAGCCAAGACCGCCGCCACAACCAACCCACTCGCGATTTTCATGTCGCTCTCCCATCTCGTTCGCGGCCCGCCGCGAACCGCGAGATTCTACACCCCCGCCCGCCCAGGCAAGAGGCAAAAGGCAACAGGCGAAAGGGACCTCCCACCCACCCGGGCAAGAAGGCGAAAGGACCGCCCGGCTTGGAGCGGGCAATGTCGTCTCTTGCCCTTTTCTCGTTCGCCGTTCGCTTTTCGCCTTCCCCGGGTGGGTGGGCTTCCCGGGTGGGGGGTGGGGGAAACTTTCGCCTGTCGCCTTTTGCCTGTCGCCTGCTAATACGCGTGGCGATGGCGCCAGAAGCGCAGGAGCGTCAGCCACAGGATCTTGAAGTCGAGGGCCAGGGACCAGTTGTCGATGTAGTAGAGGTCGTAAGCGATGCGCTTGCGGATCGAGCTGTTGCCCCGCAGGTCGTGGACCTGCGCCCAGCCGGTGATGCCGGCGCGGACGCGGTGGCGCGACATGTACTCCGGATAGCGCTCGCGAAAGCGGGCGACGAACTCGGGGCGCTCCGGCCGCGGCCCGACCAACGACATCTCCCCCAGGATCACGTTGATGAGCTGCGGCAGCTCGTCCAGCGAGGTGCGGCGCAGCCAGAGGCCGACGCGCGTGGTGCGGGGGTCGTGAGGCACCGCGAAGCGCGGCCCGGTGAGCGCCTCGGCGTCCGGAACCATCGTGCGAAACTTCAAGATTCTAAATGGCTTGCCATCAAGTCCCATGCGCAGTTGGCGGTAGAAGATGGGCCTTCTGTTCTCGAGGTAAATAGCGGCCGCGATGACCGCCAGGATCGGTGAGACCAGCAGCAGGGCGGCGCTGCCGGCGGCGAGATCGAGCGCGCGCTTGGCGAAGATGTGCCAGCCCGCGAGGGGAATCTGGGTGAGGTTGATGACCGGAATCCCGTCGAGGTCCTCGACTCCGGCATGGAGGGCGAAGTACTGCAGCAGGTCGGGGACGACCCGGACGTCGAGCAGCAGCGGCTCCGCTCGTTTGAGCAGCCCAACCGCCTTGTGCTGGGCGCCCAGCGGCAGCGCCACGAACAGTAGGTCAACGCGGCACGCGCGCGCGGAGCGCTCCAGCTCCTCGAGCGGGCCGAGCACCGGCAGCCCGCCAAAGCTCGCGTGCGCCTTGGCGGGATCGTCGTCGAGAAAGCCCACCACGTCGAGGCCGAGCTCGCGATGGGCCTGGAGCTTCTCGGCGACCATACGCCCGAGCTCGCCGGCGCCCGCGATCAGAGCCCGCTGGCGGCGCTTCGAGGAGGACCAGACGCGCGCCATCACATTCCAGAAGATGCTGCGGCCGATGACGATGAGGATGACATCGAGCCCCACGAACAGGGCCAGGGTCAGCCGGGAGTAGGTGAAGTCGCGGTAGAAGGCGAGCCCGGCGTTGAGCACCACCGTGGCCAGCGCGACGCCCACCGTGACCGCAAACGCCTCCTCGACGCGCGAGCGCAGCGGGCGCCCCTGGAGCAGGCCGCGGAAGTAGAACACCACCGGCCACACCAGGGTGATGATCGGGAAGAGCGCGAGATAGGGCCCGAACGGCGGGACGCCCTTGGTCACCGGCACGAGCTCGACCGAGAAGCGCAGGTAGAACGCCAGCACGAGCGCGGCCCAGGTCGCCACGAGGTCGACCACCACCAGCAGCGTGCGGTGCAGGCGCAGCTTGTCCTGGATCATTTCCACGTCCGCGACGGCAGGACCCGTTCCAGGAGATAGGCAAAGCGGCGGCGAAACCGCTGGCTGGAGAAGCTCTCGGCCCGGCGACGCAGGGCCTGGGCATCGAAGCTGCGGCCGAGCACACGCTCACACGCGGCGCACAGGGCCTTGATCGAGCCGTCGGCCGCCAGCTCGCCATGCTCGCCGCTTACCACCACATCGGCGGTGCCGCTCTCCGCCAGCCCGACCACCGGCGTTCCGCAGGCCAGCGACTCCACCGTCACCAGGCCGAAGTCCTCGACATTGGGAACCAGCAGGAGCGCGGCGCGGCGGAACTCGTCGCGCAGCCGCTCGCGAGTGACGCGCCCGAGGAAGCTCACGCTCGGGCCTGCGGCGCGCTCCAGCGAACCGCGCAGCGGTCCCTGGCCAACGATGTGGAGTGGCATTCCCAGCTCGCGCGCCACCATGATCCCCGTGTCCACCATCTTGTACGGAACCAACGCCGCAACCATCAAGAGATGGGCGCCGCGCTCGCCCCCCGGGGTGAAGAACTCGGTTTCCACCGGCGGCGGAATCACCTGCGCCTCGCGCCGCCAGTAACGCTCGATTCGCCGCGCGACCAGTTGCGAGTTGGCGACGAAGTGGTCGACCCGCGCCGCCGAGACGACGTCCCAGGTGCGCAGCCGCTCCAGGTACATGCGCACCATCGGTCGCAACGGCCAGGGCAGGCGACGAAGATACTGTTGCCGCTGGTCCCACAGGTAGCGCATCGGGGTATGGCAGTAGCAGACATGGACCGCGCCGGGCGGCGGGATCACGCCCTTGGCGACGCAGTGACTGGAGGAGATGATGAGGTCGAAGCCATCGAGATCGATCGCGGCGACCGCCTGCGGCATCAGTGGCAGCAGCCCGCGGTAGGCGCGCCCGCCGAGCGACCACCACTGCAGCCGGGTGGTGTGGACGGGATGGCGGCGGAGCTCCCCCTCAACGCTGTCCTTGCGGCGCAGCAGGGTGAAGATCGGAGCGCCGGGGAAAAAGCCGGCGATTTCGGCCAGCACTGCCTCTCCGCCCCGCATCCCGGTGAGCCAGTCGTGTACCAGTGCGACCCGCATCAGGGGAGCTCCTGGACCGCGCGATAGGCCGCCAGCGTGGCCTCGGCGGTGTGCCGCCAGTGGTAGCGGCCGGCGCTCGCCCGGCCCTTCTCGCGCAGCTCACCCTGCACCTCCGGCCGGTCCAGCACATGGCGGATGGCAGCGGCAAGCTCGACGACATCACGCGGATTGACCCTTATCACGCCGTCACCCGCCACCTCCCGGATGGCGGCCACGTCGCCCGCCACCACCGGCGCCCCGCAGGCCATCGCCTCCAGCACCGGCAGCCCGAAGCCCTCGTAGAGCGTCGGGTAGACGAACAGCGCGGCGCCGCGGAAGAGCGCCGCCAGCTCGCACCGCTCGATATGGCCGAGGCAGCGCACCCGGCCCGCGAGCCCCATGCTCCGCGCCCGCTGTGCCAGCGGCCCGTCCGGAGTGAAGCCCCCTGCGAGCACCAGCGGAGGCACAGGCCGGGCCTCGCCGTGGATCAGCAGTTGATAAGCCTTGAGGACGCCTTCCACGTTCTTGTGGGGCTTGTGGTTGCCGACGTGCAGCAGGTAGGGCGGGGAGACCCCGAGACGAGCCAGCAGGGCGGTGTCGGTGGCAGGATCGCCGGCGGCGAAAAAGTCCGCATGGACGCCGTTGGGAATCACCTCCAGCCGCTCGGCCGGCGCGCCGAACAGGCGCTTGAGATCGTCCGCGGTCGTCCGTGAGACGGTGACGATCCGGCGCGAGCGCCGGACCGCCGCCCGGATCAGGAATCGCGCATAGGCGAAGCCGAGCTGGTGGGGGAGGAACTCGGGAAATAGCACGTGGATGATGTCGTGGATCGTCACCACGATCCGCCCCGGGTAGAGCAGCGGGATGACGTAGTGGGGTACATGCAGGACCCTGATGCCCGCCCGCAGGGCCGCCAGCGGGAGCGCCAACTGCTCCTTGAGCGAGTAACCGGCAGCGTCAAGCTCGCCGATCCGCCACCGCTCGGGAAGCTCGGGAAGCAGGTCGCGGTTCTCGGGCTGCACCAGCACGACCACGTCATCGCCCTCGGCCAGCTCCACGAGCTCCCCGAGCAAGCCCTGGAGGTACGAGCCAATACCGAAGTCGGCCAGTTTTCGAGCGTCAATGCCGAGGCGCCGCATCGGGGGGATTCTAGCGTGCCTTCGCCTCAAACTGACGAGGCGAAGCCACGCAGTCGACAGTTGACAGTTGACAGTTTCCCCCGCACCCCACCCGGCAAACCCACGCACCCGGCCCCCGCCCGCCCGGCCAGCTTTCAGCTTTCAGCGATCAGCTTTCAGTCTTCAGCGGTCAGCTTGCGGCGTTCAGCGACGGCGTGGAGTGGCTGGCCCGAGTT
>JAZDGE010000230.1:0-2086 GCA_043807175.1 Acidobacteriota bacterium | reverse complement strand
TCCCACCCGATCTGCCGGCCCTTGTTCTGCGCCTCGAGCCAGGCCATCAGCGGCTTGAAGTACTCGACCATGGCCCGCGTCGAGAGCTCCTCGCCGGTCGCCTCGCGCAGCACCGTGCGCCAGTCCTGCGAGGCGCCCTTGCGCATCATCTGGGTGAGGAACGCACCGACCTCGTGGTTGCCCGCGTACTTGCAGTTGCGTGGGTCGGCCTTCAAGATCTTGCGGGCGATGTGGTCGTGCAACTGATACGTGAGCACATTGGCGGTGGCGTAGGAGAAGTAGTACGCCGGGGTGTCGTTGATGTGGGTCTTGGTGGCGGCGTCGCAGTACTCCTCACCGCGCGGCGCCGGCGGCTCGACCCCCTGAAACTCGCTCACGTACTTCCACCAGCGCACGTTCCACTCGGCGCTCGGGAGCTCGTTGGCGTACAGGTCGGCCTCGAAGTGGGTCATCACCCCCGAGCCCCAGAACATGAACGGAATGATGGTCAGCGCCTCGCGCAACAGCGGCTCCATCTCGTTGCCCGTTTGACCCTTGGGCAGGAGGCCGAGCGACTGGAGGTAGAGGGTCTGCCGGGAGGCCAGCTCGCCGATACCGGCCATCGCCTCGTGGTACGCGGGGCTCGCGCTGGTGCGCAGCAGCGGCGGCACCTCGGGACGGGCGTAGTTGAGGTCGTAGTGGCCATGGCCGAGCTCGTGATGGGCGGTGGAAAACCAGTACTCGTTCGCCTCGACGCTCATCAGCGAGCGGATGTCGTGCCAGAGGTCGATATGCCAGCACGAGGCGTGGGTGTTCTTCTTGCGCGCTTCGGCGGGCTTGATGGGGTAAAGGTCCGAGTCCTTCCAGAACGAGGCGGGCAGCGCCTCCATCCCGATGCCGGTCCAGAACTGCTCGGCGGTCCTCACGATCCACTCGGCGTCATGGCCGGCAAACGCCGCATCCAGGCTGGCAGAGGGGACCATGCCGTTCCACTCCTGGGCCCAGCGGTTCGAGATCCAGTGGGCCGGGATCTTCTTCGGCACGCTCTGCGCGTACTTCTTTGCCAGCTCGTACTTGGCCCAGGTGTGGAGCTGCAGGTAGAGGGGCTTGAGCTCGCTCAAAAAGGCCTCGTGCATCTTGAGCGTGGCCGCGGTGGTCATGTCGTGATTGGCCGCCTGAAGCGCGAAGTAGTCGTGGTAGCCAAGCTCGCGCGCCACCCCGTTGCGGAGGCCCTGGAGCTTGACCAGGCCGGGCTTGAGAGCGGGTCCCGACTGCTTCGAGGCCTCCCATACCGAAAGGCGCTGCGCCAGCTCGGTGGTCTCCTCGAGCTTGGCGTCGATCTCGTTGGGGGTGATCGGCTTGCCATCAAGCATGAAGGTGAAGCCGTTCATCGTCGAAGCCTGCTTGGTCTCGGCCTCGATGCGCGCCGCGACCAGAGGGGGATTGGTCATCGGCCCCTCGGCCGCGTTGAGCAGGGCGCGCTGGAGCTGGCGGACGGTCAACTGATCGAGCTCCGATGCGCGGGCGAGTAACGCCTTAGCCTCGTTGATGATCGCCGGATTGCCGTTGAACGCGGCCCGCGCCTTGCCGGCCGCCTCGGAGGCGGCGTCGTGCACCGGGCTCACGTCGGTGGCAGCATCCCACAGGGCGCGTTGCTCCACCGTCGAGAGCGCCTGGTAGCTCGCGTTGACGAGCGCGAGGAAACGGTCGGCGCGCTCCTGCAGGGCTGAGCTCGCGGGCGCAGCCGCCGCCAGCGCCGCCGGCGCCGCGATCAGGATGAATGCTGCCAGCACCAGGGGAAAAGCACGGGAGATCGTTTCGCCATGATTCATCGGAGGCCTCCTCGAGCTGCGGTGTCGCGGGCCGGTTGCCGGCCCAAACGGTCGAAAGAGTAGCAGAATCGAGGCGTTTCCGGCTCAGCCCGGCGCGGGTGGTGCCGCGGCCCGGGCTCGGGGCGTCGCCAGTCTCGTTCGCACCGCCCCAGCCACGCTTTCGTCACGAGGCATGGCGCCGTTGCATTTCCGGCCGGCCCTGGCGTCGCGTCTGGCGGCGCCCGCGTCACCCGGTAGGGCGGGGGTGCGACTAACTTGAAAAACGAGCGACGTGT
>JAZDGE010000229.1:0-4652 GCA_043807175.1 Acidobacteriota bacterium | reverse complement strand
CCGGCTCGCCGTCGACCACCGGCAGCGTGAGCAGCTCGCGGTATGCCTGCTCCAGCAGGGGGAGCACCTCCGGCGGGGGGTCGAGGAAGTCGGCGACGGCGCCGAGCATCGCCTCGTCGGGAAGCGCACGCGCGAGCACCTGGGGGAGGGCGCGGGCGGAGGCGAGCGTGTGGAGCAGGCCCTGGCGCTCGTGGTGCGCCTGCCAGCGCTCGTGCGCCGCCCGGTCGCGAGCCGCCCGCAGCGCCGCGGCCTCGGCGGTGAGCTGGTCGCGCTCGGCGAGTGAGAGGCGGCGCCCGGCCTCGGCGGCGGCGGCGCTCGATCCTGCAGCCGCCTGCCGCTCGGCAGCGGCCGCCTCGTCCTGGGCTGTCTGCGCGAGATGAGTGCGCAGACGCTCATGCTCGCCGGCCAGGCGGGTGAGCTGGTAGCGCCCCTGTTCCAGCTCCACCTCGATCCGGTGGAGGCGATTGCGCGCCTCGGTGGTGGCCGCGACCGCGGCGAGCAGGAGGCGGCGTGCGTCCTCGGCGGCGCCGGCACCGCCGCGCGCCGACTCCTCGGATTCGCGTGCGGCGGCTGCTGCCTTTTGCGCCTCGATCTCGGCCGCTCGGGACCGTGACTCGGCGAGCGTGACCGCCGTGGCAAGCGTCTCCTCCTCGGCCCGCAGCGTCGCCAGCAGGACCCCGAGACGCTGCACGTCCTCTCCGGCCGTGACCCGCCTCGCCTCCGCCTCGGCCAGCTCACGCCGCGCCGCGGCCTCCTCGGCCTCGCGCCGCTGCGCCGCCGAATCACTGCGCGCCTCCTCCTGGCGAGAGAGCGCCAGGCGCTCGCGCAGCGACTCCAGCGTCCGCCGGTGTTCCTCCAGCGTCGCCTCGGCGCGGGCGAGGGCGGCTGCCGCCTCCGCCTCGCCTGCTTCGGCGGCGAGCAGCGCCGCCCGCTGTCGCTCCACTGCCTGCTCGATGGTGGCTTGCTGGGCAGCGAGCAGCTCGGCGCGCAGGAGCAGCAGGCTGCGGCGGAGCTCGCGGTGGCGCTCGGCCCGGCGGGCCTGCCGGCGCGCCTGCTCGAGCGCGCGCCGCACCTCGGCGGCGATATCCGCGACGCGCTCGAGGTTGGCGCGGGTCTGGGCCAGCTTGAGCTCGGCCTCGTGACGCTGGACACGAAACTTGGTGATCCCCGCCGCCTCCTCGAACAGCGCCCGGCGGTCGGTGGAGCGCAGTGAGAGCACCTGGCCGATGCGGCCCTGCTCGATGATCGCGTAGGCGCGGGTGCCGAGACCTGCATCCATCAGCCGATCGGCGATGTCCTTGAGGCGGACGCGCCGCCCGCCGAGGCGGTACTCCGAGGCGCCGTCCCGAAAGACGCGCCGGCTGATCTCGAGGGCGTTGCCATCGCTCGCGCCGTCGAGGCCCTCCATCTTGAGGCTCAGGGCAACCTCGGCGGCGCCCAGGGGAGGGCGTTGCGGCGAGCCATTGAAGATCACGTCCGCCATCGACTGCGAGCGCAGGAGGCGGGCCGACTGCTCGCCCAGCACCCAGGTGATCGCGTCAGCCAGGTTCGACTTCCCGGTGCCGTTGGGACCGACGATGGCGGTGATCGCGCCGGGAAAAGAGAGCACAACCCTGTTCGCGAACGACTTGAAGCCCTCGAGGGTCAGCGAGGTGAGCCGGAACGCTCCCATGGCCAGGGGGAGGATGGTAGCAAAAAGGCAGGGCACCGGGCACCGGGCTCCGGGGTCAGGCCCCCACCCGCCCCAAAGACAGGGGTCCGGGGTCCGGAGACCGGGGTCAGGCCCCCACCCGCCCCAAAGACAGGGGTCCGGGGTCCGGGGTCCGGGGTCCGGCCCCCACCCGCCCAAGAGGCAGGGATCCGGGGACCGGGGTCCGGGGACCGGGTCCCCGCCCACTCCAAAGGCAGGGGCCCGGGGTTCGGGGTCCGTGCCTGCGGCCGAGGCAACAGCGGCTTGAGAGTGGGGTCACTTGCTCCGTCTAGCCCGGCAAGGGACCGGGTCCCTGTGACTTGCCTCCTCTCGGGCTAAACCTGGGTGGGTGGGGAAGACGGACCCCGGACCCCGGACCCCGGACCCCGTATCTATCCTGGAGGGGCGGTGGGAGGTTCCTCGGTGAGGACGTGGACCTTACCGCCAGTGATCTCGAGGGCGGCGGGGCGGCCGCCATAGTGGGCCGACATGCCGGTGTCGATGCACCAGACCAGGTCGTCACAGAAGCTGCGGATGCCGCCTTCCTGGATCGTGTGGCCGACCACCATGCGGCGGGCGCCGAGCGGGCGCAGCGTGCGGGAGAGCAGACGGCAGTCGCGCGGGTCGGGCTCGTCACAATAGTGGCGCGCCCAGACCGGTCCGTTGCGGGCGAGGAGGAGCCCCGGCGGCTCGGCGCGCTCGCCCCGCACCCAGTCGCGCGCCTCTCGGTTGAGCCGCTCGATGCCGTACGCGGCGACATGGGGGAGCACGCCGCCGTGCACGAACAAGGTGTCTCCCACGATGGCGACAACATTGCGGCGGGCGAGCCGGAGGGCGACCGGGCCGCCAGGCGCAAAGGCGGCGCGCCGGCGGCGCTCGCGTGCGGGAAAGTCGAGAATCTGCACCGCCGGGGCGCGAGGGAGCGGAATAGCGGCGAAATCGGCGAAGCCGTCGCTGGTGACATAGCGCATGTCGCCCTTGACGTTCATCAGCTCGTGATTGCCGTTGAGAGCGAGCACCGCCCCGCCGGCCTGCGCCGCCTCGGCGGCGAGGCGCTCGAGGAGGTCGAGGATCTCGGGCTCGTCATTGCCGCGGTCGAGCTGGTCGCCGGTCTGGACCACCACGAGGTCGCCACCGGTCCACCTGTCCTGCGCGTCGATGGCGCCGGCGAGGAGGAGCGCCCGGTGGGCTGCGGCGAGGTCGCCGTGAAGGTCTCCAATCGCGACCAGCCGCTCGGCCGCGGGGTAGCGGGTCGGCGGCTCGGGCGGCGCCGCGCAGCCCGCGGCAAGGGCGAACGCGCAGGCGATGGCGAGTGCAGGCGAGATCAGCCGAGCACGGCCGGCGGACCACCTCATAGGCCGGCGGCGGTCTCTCGCGGTGGGTGCTGCGGCGCATTCATGGCCTGGCGCGCAGACCAAAGCCCGGCGATCACGGCGCCGCAGGCGAGGCAGCGACCGCCAGGCGCGAGGCGGTTCTCCAGTACGGTGAAGCCCAGACGGCGCACCAGCGTGGCGCCGCAGGCCGGGCAGCGGGTGTCCTCGAGCCCGATCAGGCGGCCCGGCAGGTTGCCGGCGTAGACATGGCGCAGCCCGGCCAGGCGGCCCAGCTCGGCGGCGCGCGCGAGCGTCGCCCCAGGCGTGGGCGGGGGCTCGGCGAGGCGGTAGTCGGGGTGGAAGGCGGTCACATGCCAGGGAAGATCGGGCGAGACGCCGGCGAGGAAGGTCGCGATCGCCCGCAGCTCCTCCTCGCCGTCATTGAGGCCGGGAACCACAAGCGTCACCACCTCGCACCAGATCCCGCGCTCGACGAGGCCCGCGATCGTCGCCAGCACCGGGCCGAGCTTGCCCCCGAGCGAGGCGTAGGTCTGCTCGGAGTAAGCCTTGAGGTCGACCTTACAGGCGTCGAGCAGAGGCGCCAGGTAGTCGAGCACATCGGGCGTCGCGTGACCATTGGAAACGAAGGAGGTCCGCAGTCCAGCCTGACGCGCGAGGGCAAAGACGTCGTGCGCCCACTCGGCGGAGACCAGCGGCTCGTTATAGGTGCTGGTGATGACCTCGCAGCGGCGCGAGCAGGCCGCCGCCACCAGCTCCTCGGGCTCGACCGGCTGCGCTTGCTCGCTCGCCCGCGGGTCGCGCAGCGCCTGCGAGGTGAACCAGTTCTGGCAGTAGCCGCAGTGGAGGTCGCAGCCGAGCATGCCAAAGGAAAGCGCGCGGGCGCCGGGAAGAAAGTGGAAAAAGGGCTTCTTCTCGATCGGATCGACCGCCGCCCCGGCGGTGTACCCCCAGGGCACGGCGAGCGCGGCGCCCCGCCTCCTCCGCACCAGGCACCGGCCGCGCGCCCCGTCGGCGAGCTTGCAGCAATGGGCGCAGGCTAGGCAGGTGAGCTTGCCCGAGCGGTGCGGCAGAGCCAGCTCCGCTCGCACCTGGGTGAGGGCGTCCAGCCGCGCGCTCATGGACGTACTTTGCGCCGCCGGCTTGACCGTGGCAAGGGGGGCGGCGAGAATCGCCGTTGAGGGAATCGTGAGTAGGCAGGCCGGCAACGAGGTGGCGGCGCCGCGCGCGCCGTCGAAGCTGGCGGGCACCATCCGCGTGCCACCGTCCAAGAGCTTGACCCAGCGCGCCCTGGTGGTCGCCGCGATGGCCGGAGCCGGTGCGCGTGTGGCCGATCCGCTCGACGCCGAGGACCCGCGGCTGCTCGCGGCGGCGCTCGGTGCCACCGGGCACGCTCTGGAATGGCGTGGTGATGAGGTGGTGGTGGGCGAGCGCCGTCCGACCGGCGGCGGCCTCATTCACATGGGCAACAACGGCACCGGCGCCCGCTTCATGCTTGCCCAGCTCGCCGCAACGCCGGGCCGGTGGGTGCTCGACGGTACCCGGCGCCTGCGCGAGCGGCCGTTCGCCCCGCTGGTGGACGCGCTCGGCGCCCTCGGCGCCGACATCGCCGCGGCGGGCGGCCCGGCAGC
>JAZDGE010000228.1:0-11882 GCA_043807175.1 Acidobacteriota bacterium | reverse complement strand
GACGGTCCACCGAGCCCGCCGCCAACCCGCTTGACGACCCTCTTCGGCGCCGGTCTCGCCTTTCGTACCGCCGTGCTGCATGAGATCTTTCACGGCGCTCTGCCGCTGTTTCTGACCGGCCATCAGGGCCGCAAGCTGTCTCGTGGCGAGGACTCGGAGCTCTGCCTGCGGGCGGTGCTCGCGGGGTGGGAGCTGCACCGCGAGGAATCGCTGGTGCTGCGACACGTGATCCTGCACAGGAGGCTGAAATGGGGGTACGCGCTGCGCGCGCGGCGGGGAGGCGGCCGCGCCGACGCCATTCTGCTGCTCTACAAGGAGCTGGCTGAAGGCCGCATGCCGCTGGACTTCCGCAAGCGCTCCGACGAGCTGCGCCAGACCTGGCAGGAGCTTTGGCGCGTCTTGCCCGACATCAGAGCGCTGCGCCGAACGGGCGCGTGGGAGGGGCTGCGCCACAGCTATCTGCTGGGATTGACCGAGGGCTTGTTGGGCCTCCGAGCCAGACCATACGAGAAGGTTCGACGCCAGCTCCTTGACCTCTATGGCCGACCCTGAGGATGCCGACCATCGTTCTGCTTGCGCACGCGATGCGCGACGGATCATCCAGCGGTGGCCGCAGAGGCGCCGAGCGAACTCGTCACCGTCCAGCCGATCACCTTCGAGAGCATGAGGATCGCCCGCGGTTTCGCGGCCAACGACGCGAATGGGCGGTCGATTGGCGGGCCTTGCTTCTCGGGCGGGATGGCGAATAATGGGCGTGATGAAGTTGGTGATCCCCTGCCGCGAGACCCCGCAAATGACCGCTCGAAGAGGGCCTTGACGATGGTGTCGCGCGACGGCGGGAACCTGGTCTTCATCTGTGGCCTGCCCCGCTCGGGCTCGACGCTGCTCAGTGCCATCCTGGGCAACCATGGCGAGGTGTGCTGCCCGCCGGAGCCCTGGATTCTCCTGCGCCTGGCTGCTGTCTACGGCCCGCCGGGGGACGGTGTCTTCGATGACTGCTCGGCCAGCATCGGCGTCCGCCAGCTCCTGAATGAGGACGAGTTCCTCGCCTGCGCCCGCGAGCTCGCGGTCACGGCCTACAACCTGGTGCTCAACCGCCATGGCGGCCGCATGCTGGTCGACAAGACGCCGCGCTACTATCACATCCTCGATTTCATCGAGAGGCTGTTTCCGGCCGCAAGGTTCATCTGGCTCAAGCGAGACCCACTGGACATGGCGGCCTCCTACAAGGCCACCTGGGACCGTGGCGTGGAGTTCTTGACCGGCGAAATTCTCGATCCCCACACCTACGACCTGGTGCTCGGGCTGCCGGCCCTGATCCGCTGCTTCGACCGTCCCTCGCCCACCAAGTACGAGCTGCGTTACGAGGATCTCGTCCGGGACGCGAGCCGCGAGGTCAGCCGGCTCGCCGAGTTCTGCAGTCTGGAGTACGATCCCTCCATGCTCGAGCTCGGCGCCGGCGCGAAGGGCTTGCAGGCGCTGCGGCAGTCCCGGCTCGGCGACCAGAGCATCTTTGCCACCGGCGGCATTCACACCGACTCGTTGGGCGCCTGGAAGAAGCAGCTCAGCGCCGACGAGGCGCGCCGGCTGGTCGCGCTGCTGGGGCGCTCGGTCTTTCTCCGGATGGGCTATTCCGAGACCGTGGACCGGCACTCCGACCTGTTCGCAGCCGCGCCCGACGAAGCGACCATCCTGAGGACGCGGCAGGAAATCGTGGACAGACTGGCCACGCTGAGTAGGGCACGGCAGGCGGCAATCTACGATCTCGAGAACCGGTTGCAGGAGTCCGAACAACAACTCGGCGAGGAACACCGGCGCGCCCGAGCCTACCTGGCAGAGCACGAGCGCCTCGAGTCGTCGCTGGCGATCGCGCTCTCGCAATTGCGGAAGCTGCGCGCCAGCCGCTCCTTTCGCCTCGGCCGCGCCATTCTCTGGCCGCCGCGCCAGCTCAGGGACCTCCTGGCCCCGACACGGAGCCGCGAGTGAGTCATACTGCCCCAGCTATGGGCGCCTGCCAGATCAACACAATCGGATCGATTTCGGCGTTCGACATGCGGCCGCTCCGCCGGCCGCATGAGCCTCGCGTGGAGAGCGTCAATCTGGAAAACGCACGCCTCTTCTACCCTGCGCAGGGGATCGCGGGTTTCGTGGAGAGGTGGCGACAGCCGTGATCGCTCACGCCACTCCATCGGTTCAAGTGGTCTCGGTCGCGGCGGCGCCCCGGCCCTCTCTGGCCGTCGCGGCAGGCGCCCCTCCCGCTCCAATGGTCTCTATCGTCACCCCTTCGTTCAACCAGGGGCGCTTCCTCGAGCAGGCGATTCGCTCGGTGCTGGAGCAGGACTACCCGAATATCGAGTACCTCGTCGTCGACGGCGGCTCGACCGATGGCAGCGTCGACACCATCAGAAGATACGCCGAGCGCCGGGAAGGCCGTCGCATCGCCTGGTGGGTGTCCGAGCGGGACGGCGGCCAGGCCACCGCGATCAACAAGGGCTTTGCCCGCGCGACTGGCAAGATCCTGGCCTGGCTGAACTCGGACGACACCTACCTGCCGGGCGCGATCTCGGGCGCGGTAGCCTTCCTGCACGACCACCCCGAGGCCGGCATGGTCTATGGAGACGCCTTCCTGACCGACGAGGCCGGCAAGGTCCTGGGGCCGTTTCCGGCCCGACAGACAGACTACCGGCGAATCCGCCGCGGCTCGGTGCACATCCCGCAGCAGGCGAGCTTCTTTCGTGCCGAGCTGCTGCGCAAGGTGGGTCCGCTCGATGTCTCTTTCAATTACGCCCTCGACTTCGAGCTCTGGGTCAGGTTCGCGCGCGAGTCAACACTGCTCTACCACCCACGTCCCTGGGCCACCTACCGCCTTCACGGCCAGGGCAAGACCCTCAAGTGCGACGACCGCTTCTACCCCGAAATGCTGCGTGTCCACCGGCGCGAGGGGGGAACCTGGCGCTCGCAGCTCGTGCTCAAGGCGTTCGTGCGCCCGCTCGTCTATGCCTGGCTGCCGCTGCGCCTGCGCCTCCTGCTACGCCGAATGCTGACCTGAAGGCGCTGCGAGAGGGCCTGGTGCGAACCGCGCGAACGTCGCTGGCCCGCATTCTCGGGCGCTCGCTGATTCTCGTCACCCTGATTCCGTTCCTGCCGCTCGCCTATCTCACCTGGACCGGCTATCGCGAGGAGGTTCGGCGGCTGGAGGAGGAGATCCAGGAGGCCAACCAGCAGATCGCCCGGCTCGCTGCGTCCTACCTCGAGAGCTTCATGGCGAGCGCCCGGCAGGAGGCATACCTCGCCGCCAGCTCGGCGCGAGCGGAGATGTTGCCCGAGGGGCCGGGCGCGGTGCGCTGGGAGAGGGTGGACGGCGGTGGGCTGGTGAAGGCGAGCCAGCTCGATCCCGGCAGGGTCGGGGACGGCTGCGGCTACCTCGATGCCTTCCGCTCGTGGGCAGCGGCGCCCGCAGTCGCGGTTACGCCGGTACGCCAGTGGCTGCCGGGCTCGCCGCCAACGGTACTGGTGGTGGCGCGGGCCCACGGTGGCGGCGGCCATGTTGTCGGCGTCGTCCAGCCGGAGGCCCTGCACGGAGAGCTCGCCGCCTGGTCCGGCAGGTCGCTCGACCGCCATGTCTACGTGATCGACGCGGCCGGCAGGCTGATTTTCTACTCCGACGTCGCGGTGTCGCGCCGCGGTCTCGACCTGCGCAACAACCCGCCGATTCGCCTTCACATCGAGGGCGGCCAGGGCGCGATCAGGTTCCAGAGCATGGTGTCGGGGAAGGAGCGCCTGGGATTTGTGCAACGGCTGACGAGCGAGGGATGGGCGGTCGTGGTGAGCGCGGATATTGGCTCGCGCCTCCTCGCCCTGCGCGATCGCAGCCTGGTGATCGCCTGGTCGACGGCGTTTGCGATGACGGCGGCGGTGCTGATTCTCGGCCTCACGACGAGCCGGCTCTCGCGCCCGCTCAAGGAGCTGCGCGATGCGCTGCGGGCGCCAGAGCGGGTCGCCCATGCGCCCCTCGAGGTCACCTCGGCCACTCGCGACATCACCGAGTACGGCGAGTTGCTGGCGGCCTTCGACGAGCTTTCAGGCAGGCTGGCCGCCACCGAGCGTGAGCTCGTTCAGGCGGAGAAGGCCTCACTCACTGGCCAGCTCGCCTCTGGTATCGCCCACGAGATCGGCACCCCGCTCAACGTGATCTCCGGGCATGCCCAGGTCCTGCTCCGCAAGCTGCCCGCCGGCGACGCCTCGCGCGCCACGTTGTCGATGATCGTCAGGCAGTCCGAACGAATCTCGGACATCGTGCGCCGCTTCCTCGACTTCTCGCGCGCCACCGAGGCGCGGCTCGAGCCTGTCGACCTTGGCGGCATCGTCCGCCAGACCCTCGAGATGGCGCCGCCTCCGGATGGCAAGGTGACCGTGCACATCGAGATCGACCCCGCCACCCCGGCGGTTCTCGCAGACCCCAAGCTGCTCGAGCACGCCATCCTTAATCTCGTCATCAACGCCATGCAGGCGATGCCGGAGGGCGGCAGGGTAACGGTGACCGTGGGCCCGGCGCCGGCGGGCGCGACCGGGACGCAGGAGGCGCCCTGGGTGAGCTGCGAGGTCCGCGACACCGGCGCCGGCATTGGGCCGGAGCACCTCGGCAAGCTATTCCAGCCCTTCTTCACCACCAAGGCGCAGGGCCAGGGCACCGGCCTCGGCCTGGCGATCGTGGATCGCATCATTCGTCTTCACGGCGGGCGGGTCACCGCCGCCAGCCGGCCGGGAGAAGGCGCGACGTTCACGCTCTTTCTGCGCCCCGCCTCCAGTCGGGCTAGACTCTCCACCCGTGACTGAGCGAAACCCCCATCGGGCGGCGAATGGACGTCCTGGCGAGGCGGGCGCGGCCTCGCCGATCCGCGTCCTCCTCGCCGAGGACGACGCCGAGATGCGCGATCTCATCGACCGCGTCCTCACCGACGAGGGGTACGCGGTGATTCCCGCCGCCGACGGGCACCAGGCGGCGCGCCTGCTCGAGGCTGGGGCGTTCGATCTCGTGCTCACCGATGTCCGCATGCCCGGGCCCGACGGCATGGAGATCCTGCGCCGCGCGATGGCCCGCCGCCTTCATCAGCCGATCATCCTGATGACCGCTTTCGGCAGCATCGAGTCAGCCGTCGGCGCGATGCGCGAGGGCGCCTACCACTACCTCGCCAAGCCGTTCGACATCGAGGACCTGCTCGAGATCGTCGCGGGCGCGGCGATGCGCGTCCGCCACCTCTGCGCAGTCCATGCCGCCGGCGTGGCGCCAAGCGACCCTCTGTTCCCGATCGTCTTTCGCTCGCAGGCGATGGCGGATCTGCTGCGCATGGTCGCCGACGTCGCGGACAGTGCCGCCACCGTCCTCATCACCGGCAGCTCGGGCACCGGCAAGGAGCTGCTCGCCCGGGCGATCCACGCGATGAGCCGCCGCCGGGACCGGCCGTTCGTTCCCGTGGACTGCAGCGCGATCCCGGAGACCCTGATCGAGAGCGAGCTTTTCGGCCACCGGCGTGGTTCCTTTACCGGCGCGGTCGCGGACAAGCGCGGCATCGTCGAGGAGGCTGCCGGTGGCTCGCTGTTTCTTGACGAGGTCGGCAACCTGCCCGCTCCGATCCAGTCCAAGTTGCTGCGCTTCCTGCAGGAGCGCCGCTTCCGCCGCGTCGGCGAGGTCGAGGAGCGCGCCGTCGATGCGCGCGTCATCTCGGCCACCAACCAGAACCTCCAGGATCTCATCGCCCGCGGGAGCTTTCGCCAGGACCTCTTCTACCGCCTCTCGGTGATTCCGATAGCCCTGCCCGATCTGGCCGCCCGCCGCGAGGACATCCCACCGCTGGTTTACCATTTCATCCGCAAGTTCAATGCCGGCTATCAGGTCGAGGGAATCCGGCCGGACGCCCTCGATCTGCTCATCGACCACTCTTGGCCCGGCAATGTCCGCCAGCTCGAAAACGTCATCGAGCGGGCGGTGATCCTGCGGCGGGCCGGCCTGATCCAGCCCCGCGACCTGCCCGCGGAAATCCTCGGCGAGCGATCCGGGCAGGCGCCGGGCGCCCGCTCGCTGGAGGAGATGGAGCGCCGCTACACCCTCCAGCTCTTGCGCGAGTGTGGCGGCAACCAGTCGCGGGTCGCGCGGATCCTCGGCATCGACCGGCGGACCCTCTATCGCAAGCTGCGCAGGTACTCGGGCGAAGGAGACGATGCCGGCTTCCCCGGGGGTGGATAGGAGAGACTGCGGGCTCCGGGCACCGGGCTCAGGGCTCAGGCCCCCACCCGCCCGAGGCAAGAGGCGTGGTCCGTGGTCCGACCCCCACCCGCCCGGGGAGGAGCGCTCCGGGCTCAGGCCCCAACCCGCCCCCACCAATGAAACGGCAGACACTCTTGCCTGGCAGGCCCGCTTAGGGCTAAGCTTGCACGGTAGAAAACGGGTTGCGTACCTCAACGCCACCGTAAGACTGGCCGGAACTGAGATCCTCGGACCATATTAACGCTGCACCCATCACCTGCGCCGCCCGGACGATCATCGCGTCCCAAAAAGAGATCAAGTAGCGTTCGGCAAGAGCCGCTCCGGCGACTATGTCGTCAACACCCGGAGCGAATACCGGCCAGGTACCGAAGTCCTCGACGATCGCGGCAGCGGTGCCTGGCTTCATCGGACGCGGCAGCTTCCGTGTCACAGTGACGTAAAACTCCATCAGCACCTGGGTGCTCAGCACCCCGGAGGACGCGGCCATCAACCTCTCGAGGAGCTCTGTTGCGGTCTTGCGCCTGGCGCCGGCCGAGAGGTCGTGCGCATAGACCAGCACATTCGTGTCGACGAGCTCACCGCTCATGGAGACTCTCGCGAGAGGCCGAGGCCTTTCCACCACCGCCCAGGTCGAAGCCCGTGCGCATGCGCCGCCGCGCCCGCCGCATCGCGCCCTGGTAGCGCTCGTCCTCGCGCACTACGTGCTCGATCATTTCCGCCAGCAGTCGCGAAAGCGATGAGCCCCGTTCCACCGCCAAGTGGCGGGCCTCACGCAGAAGTTCCTTGGGCAATGCCAGCGTGACGTTTTGTCGGTCCACATCCGCCTCCGTTCACGCAACAAGTGTAACACGCGTTTACGTGCGGCACAGCGAAAACGCAGGCGGGCCAAGCAGTCGTGCCCGTCCCCGCAGCACTGTCCCTCCCCGCATGGCCAGACAGGAGTGTCTGGCCTACGGAAACGCAAGGTGGGCAGACTGCTCCCCCGGCCTCGCGGCCTGGCCTTGGGCAGACAGGAGTGTCTCCCCTCCAAGCCTGTCCTTGCACCGTCGCGGCATCCGGCACGACCAGGCAGAGCCGTCTGACCCAGGAAATCCTGTCCCACTCTGTCGGAGACGCCACAACATCTTTATTCGACAAGCACTTCCAGCGCGCCGTGAAGGTCGCGACTCCGGCCCGTGGGACGTTTTGTCCCACCGCGGCGGCCCTGCCGGCACCTCGCTGGCGGCAGCTAGTCAAGGCACCACAATGACTTCCCTGCGTGGAGGGGGGATGGCATCAGGCTTGCTCTTGCCCCGCGCCGCATGGCGGAACAGCCCCGCTCCCCGGTCCGACTCCTCATTGCCTCCTCGGATGCCGTCTATCGCCGCTATCTGGCCGACCGGCTGCGGTCCTGTGGCATCGAGGTGCTGCCCTGGGAAGAAGGCGACAAGGAGAGTGGCGAGCGCCTCGACGCCTCGCGGGTGGATGTGCTTCTCGTCGAGACCCACGGCCTCGATGACGCCGACTGGGCGCTGATCGAGGAGGTGCGCGACCGCGCTCCGCTGATCGAGATCATCGCGATCTCCTCCGATCCCCAGGTCGAGAACGCGGTGCAGGCGCTGCGTTCGGGGGTCTTCGAGATTCTCACCTATCCCGTCTCGGATAGCCATCTTGTGAACGCGATCACAAGCGCGTGTTCGCGCAAGCGATACGGCGAGGACCGTATCAAGGCAACGGAAAGGAGAACGAGTTGAAACCCACCAAAAACCAGGCCGCCTGGGCGGCGACAACGCTGGTCCTGCTCGCTCTTGCTGGCGTGGCGCCGGTGTTTGCGCAGAGCGCGCCGGCCGCGACGCCCACCCCAGACGCGGGAGCGCAGGCGGCCGCGCCGGCAAAGGCGCCCGACGCCAAGCCCGAGACCGCCGCGCCGGCGGCCAAGCCCGCCGAGGCCAAGGCGAAGGGCGCCGGCATGCCGCTGGAGAGCGTGCTGAAGGACGGCTTCCTGCTCCGCACGCCGGACAAGAAGACCGAGCTCAAGCTCGCCGCCAGCGTGCAACTGGACTCCCGCTTCTATGGCGGCGACAGCGTGGCCCCTGACTCCTTCGACATCCGCCGGGCGCGCCTCGACTTCAACGCCAAGCTCTACGACTTCATGGCGGTTCGCATTCAGGCCGCGTTGGAGGACAGCCCGTACATCCGCAACGCGATTCTCGACATCGGCACCCGGGACGCGCTCCACCTCCGGGTGGGACAGATGAAAGTGCCGTTCTCCAGTCAGTGGCTCACCCTCGACAACCAGGTCGACTTCATCGAGCGCGGCAGCGCTGAGCCGGTCTACCCCTTCTTCGACCGCGGTTTCCTGCTCTGGGGCGCGCTCGCAAAGCAGAAGCTGGTGTACAACCTGGGCGTCTTCACCGGGGCCGGCGTCGACCTCGACAACACCAAGGGCGACATCGACGACCACAAGGATGTCGCCTGGCGGCTGTTCATGCAGCCGCTGCGCGGCAGCACGAGCGCCGCCGAGGGGATCTACCTTGTACTTCAAGGCACCTACGGCCTGACCAGTGTGCCGACCCGGCGGTACGAGACACGCGGGCTGATGGCCGCCAACTTCGAGTCGCTCCTCTGGCGCTGGCGCACCGAGCAGGTGATCGGGACCAACGGCCGCCTCACCGACCAGATCAGCGGCGAGATCGACTCTCGCACCCGCTGGGGCGCCGAGCTTCACTACCAGCGGGGGCCCTTTGTCGCCAGCGCCGAGTGGGCCAAGGTCAAGTACGAAGGCATTCAGATCTTCCATGACCTCTTTCAGGGCAGCAAGCGGCTCAAGCACGTGCCGGTGCTCGCGCGCGACGGCGAGATCTCGAACATGTCGGTCTGGGCAAGTTACTTCCTCACCGGCGAAAAGAAGCTGCTCGACAACTTCGGCTGGCGGCAGCCCAGCCCTGACCGGCCCTGGGGGCCCGGTCTCGAGGGCGGGGGCGCATGGGAGATCCTGGCTCGTTTCTCGACCACCGAGACCGACGCCGAGCTCTTCGACTCGGCGAAGGTGAACGGCTTCACGGCCGCCGACTTCACCGACACGCCGCCGCCGACCCCCGGCGATGGCTCGTCGGTCAACGCCGCGGTCGTCGAGGGAGCGCGCAAGGTCTACGAGGCGACTCTCGGCGTGAATTGGACCATGAACTACAACCTGCGCATTCAGCTCGATTTCACGACCATCTGGGCGCCCGATTTCGTGCCCGGGAAGAACGGGATCGTCTCCGGTGGCAACTCGGACCTTGCCGATCCCACGATCAAGAACACGCTCGTCGAGAAGGAGCACATGGTCGGAATGCGCTTCATTTTCCGAATTTAGAGGCGACTGCTGATGGGGTACAGGAACCGACACTTGGAAGCACAAGCGGAGCTGGACGACAGAGCTGTCAGCACTCAGCAGTCAGCATTCAGCCAGAAGCGAAGAGCCGGTTTTCACCCGCTCCCCGCTGATTGCTGAAAGCTGAAAGCTGATAGCTGATAGCTGATAGCTGATAGCTGATAGCTGATCGCTGATAGCTGATAGCTGATAGCCATTCCGACCGAAGGGAGGAATTGACATGGCAGAGAAAACGAGGACACGGGCAGCCGTCAAGTTCGTCTTCTGGACGGTGGCGTCCGTCATCCTGATCTGGGTGGTCGCACGGGCGTATGTGTCCGGGCAGATGGCCGCCTGGTTCTACTACGAGGCGGCTACTGAAGGCTACGCGATCAACGCCGATGCCTTCCAGGACGCCAACAAGGAAAAGCCGGCGGTGCTCCAGATCGGCGCCTTTGCGGCGATCGACGGCCTGGTCGCGGTGCCGGTGAAGAAGGGCGATCGCCTGCCGGCGAACTGCAACGGCATCATAACCAAGGAGGTGATCGCCAAGGGCAAGCGAGCCGCCATCCAGGGCGACACGCTGCGCGTCATGGTGCCCTGGGAGATCCAGCAGTCCAAGGGCTTCAAGTTCAAGGACACCTTCAAGCACAAGGGCATCAAGACCTATCCCTGGGGCGCGGTGTGGAACGTCGTGATGGTGCTTGCCCTCGGGCTCTCCCTCGGACTCATGGCGGAAGGCTTCACTGACGTCCTGGGAGTCAAGCTCGAACGCATCAGACACTTCGAAGGCCATTGAGGAGGGCGCGATGTTCGACTTTGCGGTTGCAGGCATACAGGCACCGATCTTTCTCCTGATCCTGGTGGGGTTCACGGTGGGCACGGTGGGCGGGTTCATCGGCGTCGGCGGCGGCTACATGGTCACCCCGGCCCTGATCGTCTTCGGCTTTCCGGGCTACATGGCCTCGGGCATCGACATGACGCACATCGCCGGCAAGGGGCTGGTGTCCACCATCCGCCACCGACAGCTCGGGAATATCGACTGGACGATGGCGCTCAGCATGGTGGCCGGCACCATGCTCGGGGTCGAGCTGGGTGTGCGCCTGCTCGTTTACTTCAAGACGCTCGGCATCTCCTCGATCGTCCTGCTCATCACCTCGGTCGTGGTGATGTTCGGAATCTTTCTCTACACCCAGGTCGAGACCCAGCGCGCCCACCGCAAGCTCGAGAGCATGACCAGGGAAGGGCAGCGGATCGGCCGTGAGCTGCAGACCTCCCGGCTGCCGCTGTTCTTCCAGAACATCCCGCTGGCGCCAATCGTGCGCTGCCGCACCGCCAGGGTCGTGGTCTCGATGTGGGTGATCGTGGTCGTCGGTGTCGTCACCGGCGCCCTCGCCGGCTTCCTCGGCGTCGGCGGAGGATTCATCCGGGTGCCCGCGCTCGTCTACCTGGTGGGCTCCTCGACCCACATCGCGGTCGGCACCGACCTGGTGGAGATCGTGTTCTCCGGCGGCTACGGCGCCCTTCGCCACTCGATGGAGGGCCATGTCGACATGATGGCGGTGCTGTTCATGATCTGCGGCGCGATGATCGGCGCCCAGTTCGGCAGCATCGCGACCTCCTACGTGCGGGGCCCGGCGATTCGCTACATCCTGTCCTACTCGCTGATCCTCGCGACCTGTGGCGCCGTGCTACGGCTGCTCTATGTCATCACCGGCCAGAGCATCGAGTGGCTCTCGCTGCTCGCCGTGATGCTCACGCTCGGCGAGATGATCTTCCTTTGTCTGTTCATCGTCTCGCTCGTGCTGTTCGCCGTGCGGCACCGCCAAGGCAAGCCGGTGCCGGCCTGGGTGCCGCCGCTGGTCATCTAGGAGCCTGTCGGAGAAATGGGGCGGGCCGCGCGCAGGGGACTCGCTGAGGAAAGGATGGCCAATGAAGCGTGAGCCAACATTCGGGCCGCAGATGCCGGAGATAGTGGGGCCAGGATCGCAAGTCCCCTGCGCCCTTCGGGTTGCGGCGGCGCGGGGCGATCTGCTGCGTTGCCGCGGCTCGCCGATGGGTCCACATCGCCTTCGCCGCGGCGCCTTGCATCTCGCCCCGCGGCGCTCGCAACGCGACCACACCCGATTTCTCCGACAGGCTCCTAGTCCCTAACCCCCAACCCCTGCCGCTCACCCGTTGCTCACGCGCCTGCATTGCTTGATAATGACACAGGGGGGTGTCGGGCATGTTAGAGTCATTGGCGGGAACCACGCCATGATCCGCTCATTTGGTTTCTTCTCG
>JAZDGE010000227.1:0-12992 GCA_043807175.1 Acidobacteriota bacterium | reverse complement strand
TCACCCCCGCCGGCGTGACCTCCCGGTACATCCCGGCGATCTCCGCTCGCAGCAGCGGATGCCCGGCCGACTCGGTGTAGCCGAGCCGCAGCTCCCGCCACAGCCGATTCCCCTCCGGCCCGGCCAGAGCCAGCAGCGCCTCGAGTGACAGGCTCTCGCAGTCCGACGAGCTCAGCAGCACCCGCGCCGTGAACTCATGCCTCCCAAAGTACCGCTCGAGCGCAAATGGCCGCATCTTCATGTCCGCCTCACCTCCGCGGCGGCGCATATCCTACTCGACCGCTCGATGCCGGCGCTCGCGGCGACCCGGCTTTCGTGTCGCCGAACGGGTCGCCCCCGGGGTCGTAGGCCGAGACCAACCGTCGGCCCCCCCTGGCGGGCTCGAAAAGTCTGGTTCATGCCGCCCCAGCCCACTCGCCCCGGCGTCGCCATCGCCGAGATCCTTGGCTCGGGCGCCTGCGCGCCGCACCACGGCAGTCGCCCGCTTGGGGGTGAAGTGACCTCCGCGGCCGCCGGGATTAGAATCGTGGTGCACCACGTTGAGGGATCGGCATGCACGTCACTCCTTCTTCGAAATGGAGGCCTTGAGAATGAAGATCCATGCGTACGCGGCATCGCGCCCGCGCGCCCGGCTGGAGGCGTTCGACTACGAGCCCGGGCCCCTCGGTGCGGGCGAGATCGAAATTGCGATCTCGCACTGCGGCATCTGTCACAGCGACGTCCACCTCGTGGATGGCGACTGGGGCGACGTTTTTCCCGTTGTCCCCGGTCACGAGATCATCGGCACGGTGGTCGCAGGCGATGGTTTCGCGCCTGGCCAGCGAGTCGGAGTCGGCTGGCAACGCGGCTCCTGCGGCCAGTGCGAGTGGTGTGCGGCGGGCGAGGAGGAGCTGTGCCCCGCAAGCCAGGCCACCTGCATGGGCAACTTCGGAGGCTTCGCCGACCGTGTGCGTGCCAAGGCGCCGTTCGTCATCCCGATCCCGGCCGAGCTCCAGAGCGAGACCGCGGCGCCGCTACTTTGCGGCGGCATCACGGTCTACTCGCCGCTCAAGCGGTACGCCGGCGCCGGCGCGCGGGTTGGGGTGATCGGCATTGGTGGCCTTGGCCATCTGGCGCTCCAGCTCGCGCGAGCGATGGGGTGCGAGGTGACGGCCTTCTCGCGGCTGGCGGACAAGGAGGCCGATGCGCACCGGTTCGGCGCGCACCACTTCTCAACCGGTTTGCCGGCCCCCCGCTCCCTTGATCTCGTCCTCAACACGGCTCACGCCGTCGCCAACATGGACGCGTTCCTGACCGGGCTGCGTCCGCGCGGCGTGTTCTGCCAGCTCGGCGCCGCTCCGGAACCGCTGGTCGTCCCGGCGATGCACCTCATCATGGGCCGTCGCACCGTGTGTGGGAGCGCGATCGGCAGTCCCGGCGCGATCCGCGAGATGCTCGCGCTGGCGGCGCGCGGCGGCGTCAAGGCGCTGGCCGAGGTGGTACCAATGAGCACTGCCGACGAGGCGCTGGACCGTACCCGCCGCAACTCCGCTCGCTACCGCATGGTGCTGGCGAGCTGACAAGGTGATCCACAGCAGCGTTATGCAGAAAGAAATGGAAGGCGGCCTCGCCCAAATGCTCGGCAACGAGAGCCAGCGGGCGCACCAGGCGGCCCTGGGCGCCATGGGGATGCTCGGCCAGCTCCTCGACTCCGACGGTGATGGCAATGTGCTCGACGACATCGCGGAGAAGGGCGCCGGCCTGCTCGGCTCGTTCCTGCGCGGCCGATAGCACGCCCAACCCGCGAAAGGCTGGAGGGCGTCCTGCGCTCACCCGCGATGTCGCGCGCTTTGGGGCGAGGACCCCGGTGCCCTCGTCTCCAGGGCGAGCGACAGGTCGATGAGCCGCTCGTCCGCGGCCAGTTTCCGAGAGCCGGCAAAACCGGCGCGGCTGACGAGGGCGAAGGTACACTCCACGCCCGCGAACGCCGGCTCGCGGGCGACGCGGTCGCGGAGGCCGTCGAGCAGGGCAGTGCTCACTGCTTCGGCCGCCCACTTCAACTCGGCGATGAAGGCGTGCCTGCGCGTTTCCTCCAGCAGCACGAGATCCAGCTCGGCGGTGGGGCTCCAGTGGCGGCCGCCCAGGAAGGGACGAAACGGCACATCCTCGGCCGCGAAGCCGGCCAGAAAGAGATCGCGCAGCACCGGCTCGACCGCGCGGGAGAGGTAGATGTGCAACTGCGGCGCCACTCGGCTCGCCATCACCTGATCGGCCAGCCCACGCTCCAGCTCGTCGCGGAAAGGGTGCACGAACGCGAAAGAGGTGGCGACGAAAGGATCGGCGATGCGATACAGGCCCTTGCGGCTCTTCTCGGGCTGGCGCTCGGTGACCGGGACCTCGCGCTCCACCAGGCCCAGCCCGGCCAGCACGCCGAGGTAGCGGGTGAGGTTGGCGCGGTCCAGCCCGACCTTTGAGGACAGCTCGCTGAACTTCCGCGCACCGGCCGCGATGCTGGCCAGAATGGCGTTGTAGACCCGGGGCTCGCGAAGCTCCTCGCGGAGCAGAAACGGTACCTCCTCGTATAGCGGCTCACCGCGGGTGAGCACGTGCCGGCGCAGGTTGGTTGCCAGGTCCAGGGTCGGGTCGAGGCGCTGGAGATAGCCCGGCACCCCGCCGAAGAGGGCTGCCAGCTCTATGATCTCGGGAAGGGACCAGTCGAACACGCCGGCGAGGTGCTGCGGGGCCAGCGGGCCCAGACGGAGCTGCCCTGTGCGGCGGCCAAACAGCGGCGATCCAGGCGAGAAAAACGCGTTCTCCATCATTCCGACGGACGAACCGCAGAGTACGAGCTTGAGCTGGCTGCGGGAGAGCGCCTGGTCCCAGGCCGCTTGCAGCATTCCGGGCAGGGCCGGCTCGGACTCCAGCAGGTAGGGCAGCTCGTCCAGAACCAGCACTGCGGGACCGTCGATGCCCTCGAGCAAGGCCAGCAAAGCCGCGAACGAGGCCAGCGGCTGGGCCGCAAGGAGCGGAATGCTCCATGCCGCCGCCAGGGTCTCCGACAGGCGCCGCATCTCCTCGGTTGGGGTTGAGCGCGTGCCAACGTGATAGGCGGTGCGTGGCAAGCTGCCGATGGCCCGGTGCAAGAGGGCGGTCTTGCCGATGCGCCGACGCCCGTAGAGCACGAACATCCCGGCCCCCGGGCGAGTCAAGTGATCGGTGAGCAGCTTCAGCTCGTCTTCCCGGTCTACGAAGCGCATCACGTCCTCCCGCTCTAAGCTGTAGGTATAATATCAGATTCTTGTTACAGCTTATGTCAGGCCGTTGGGCTGCAAAGCTCAAGTGCGGCCTCGGGCGGCAGGGCAGGCATGCGCAAGGAGCTGCGTCTCGGGTCTCGCTACCCCCAACGTCTCGTCGGCTGTAGCCGCCGATTCCGGTGACGACGCCGGGTCCCCGGCGGCGAGCACTGCTTCCAGCCGTGGCAGGTCGAGCCCGGTCGGCGGCTCTACGGCTTTGCGCCGGCGAGGCGGTCGAGGTCGAGAAGCTGGTCGAGCTCTTCGGCGGGGAGCACGCCGAGCCGGCGTGCGGCCTCCAGCACGGTTTCGCCGGCCCCCTCCGCGGCCTTCGCAACCTCGGCGGCGCGGTCATAGCCGATGCGGGCCGCCAGCGCGGTGGCGAGGGCGGGGCTGACAGCGGCGAGCCGGCGCGCGCGGACGACGTCAACATCGAGCCCTCGCAGGCACCCGGCCACGAGCGTGCGGCACGCGCCGGTCAGGAGCGTCGCCATCGTGTCGAGGTTCCAGGCGAGCAGGGGGTTGCCATGGGAGAGGTCGAGCTGGTGCAGGGTCGCCGTGGCCCGGCAGGCGGCGGCGAGCCCCTCGACCTGAATCGCCACCTGGGCTACCGCCTCGGGTATCACCGGGTTGACCTTTCCCGGCATGATCGAGGAGCCCGGCTGCACCGCCGGCAGCCTCCGCTCACCGAGGCCGCCAAACGGCCCCGAGGCGCGCAGGCGGATGTCGTTCGCGACCGCGAGGAGAGTGCGGCCGAGGCCGGCGAGGGCGTCGGCGAAGGCGATGGGCGTCTCCTGGGCAGCGATGCCCACCGCGGGGTTCGCCATCAGCTCGAGCGCGACGCCGGTGCGCTCGCGCAGGATCTCCGCGGCGCGCTGGACGGCGTGCGCCTGCGAGCCAATGCCAGTGCCGACCGCAGTGCCGCCAAGCGGCAGCAGCACGAGGCCAGTTGCGACGTTGTCGCAACGAGCGATCGCCTCGTCCAGACGCCGCGCCCAGCCGTCGAAGACCCGGCCATAGGTGGTTGGGACCGCATCCATCAGGTGGGTGCGGCCCAGCGTCACGGTCGCGTGATGCGCATCGCCCAGCCGGCGGAATTCGGCGGACACCGCGTCGGCGGTCGGACGCAGGCGGCGAACCCAGAGGAGCGCCGCGGCGATGCGGATCGCGGCCGGCACCGCATCGTTGGATGACTGCCCCAGGTTGACATGGTCGTTGGGATGAATCGGCCGGTGGGCGGCCGGGTCGCCCCCGAGCCGGCGGTTGGCCAGGTGCGCCACCACCTCGTTCATGTTCATGTTGCTGGAGGTGCCCGACCCGGTTTGAAAGACATCCACCGGGAACTGATCGGCATGGCCGCCGGCGGCGACCTCCTCGGCGGTGGCCGCGATCGCCTCGGCCAGCTCGGGCGGGAGCAGGCCGAGCTCTCCGTGCGCCCGGGCAAAGGCGGCCTTGATACCCGCCAGTGCGGCGACGAAGCTGCCCGGCATCCGCCAGCCGCTGATTGGGAAGTTGGCGACGGCGCGCGCGGTCTGGGCGCCGTAAAAGGCCTCCGCCGGCACCGCCATCTCCCCCAGGCTATCGTGCTCGACGCGGGTCTCGGCCGTCCTCTTCGCCATCCTCACCTCCGCTCACTTTAACCGACTCCGGCGCCTGTCGCTTCCTGTTCCGCCAGCCTGCCCGGACGCATCGTCGCGAGGCTGTGGGCGCTACCCGGCGGGCTCCGGAGGGGGCTCCGCTGAAAGCCGGCGGCGGTCGAGCTCGGGGTGCGCGGCGTCGCCGCGCAGCATGCGGACGGCGTGGGGGAGCGTCGCGATGATCGCCTGGAGGTTCTCCACGGCGCCCGCCTCGCTTCCGGGAAGATTCACGATCAGCGTGGCGCCGCGCGCACCGGCGACGCCGCGCGACAGCCAGCCATGCGGCGTGATGCGCGCGGAGGAGGCGCGCATCGCCTCGGCCAAGCCCGGCGCCTCACGATCGAGAACTGCCCGCGTCGCCTCGGGGGTGACGTCGCGCGGACCGAGCCCGGTCCCACCGGCAGTAAGAATGATGTCGAGGCCGCGGCCGGCGAGCTCCTTGAGCGTCTCGGCAATTACCTCTTCCTTGTCGGCCACGACGCCCGTCCACGCGAGGTGAGCGGCGAGCTCGTCCAAGAGCTTCTTGGCGACCGCCGGGCCGGCCGTGTCGGTGGTCACGCCGGCCGCGCAGCGGTCGGATACGGTGAGAACGGCAGCCTGGATGACGCTGCGTGGCACGGCGTCGAGCACGCTCGCAGCCAGTCCCGGCCGCGCCTCGCCGCCCTTGAGCACGCGGGCGAACAGGCCGGCGCGCGGCATGATGCAGTCGCCCGAGCGAGTGTAGATCGCGCAGCGCGTGTGGCACACCTTGCCAATCTGGGTGATCTCGAGCTCGGCCTCGCCCACCCGGAGGCGGCTGCCGATGCCGAGGCCGCCGAGGTCGAGCCCGCGCACGACGAGGTTCTCGCCGAACGCTCCCGGGTTAAGGTGCAGGCCCTTCGCGCGCATGGTCTCGATCTCGGCCTCGTCCAGCAGGCTCACCTGGCGATGCCAGGGGCCGGCATGGGCGTCGCTCTCGACGCCGTGCCCGGCGCGAAGTAGCACAGCTTCCACCGCGTGCTTCGGAATCCCCTTGCGCTCCGAGGTGCAGACGAAGAGCAGCTCGCCGGTCATGGCGCCTCCTCCTCTTCGGGCCGCCGCCAGTCGCCCGAGCGCCCGCCGGACTTGGCGAGCAGCCGCACGCCCTCGAGGACCATGGTCTTGGAGAGCGCCTTGAGCATGTCGATGAGGGTGAGGCCAGCGACCGCCGCGGCGGTGAGGGCCTCCATTTCCACGCCCGTGGCAGAGCGGGTGGCCACCTCGGCGCGAATCTCGATGCGATCATCGGCGGGCGCGAAGTCGATTGCGACATGGTCGAGCGCCAGCGGGTGGCAAAGCGGGATGAGCTCGACGGTGCGCTTGGCCGCCATGATGCCGGCCAGGCGGGCGGCCTCGTAGACATTGCCCTTCGGTGTGCGGTGGGTGCGCACGGCCGCCATCACCTCGCGGCCGACGACCAGGGTGGCGGCGGCAGTCGCGCGCCGGCGGGTGGCGGGCTTGTCGGAAACGTCGACCATGCGGGCGTTTCCCTCGGCATCGATGTGAGTGAGCGTGGCCAAGTCAGCCTCCGATCGCGACCATTGGCGAGGCGGTGTCCATCGCCACCGGCGGCACCTTGGCGGCAAGGTAGCCGCCGACGCGGCTCAGCGCCTCGTCCTTGCGTCCCGAGCCCAGGAGTTGGACCAGCGGCAGCGTGACGGGATCCATCAGGCAACGGCGCAGGCGGCCGCGAGCGTCCAGGCGCAGGCGGTCGCAGGCGCCGCAGAAGTGATGCGAGATCGGCGTGATCCAGCCGACAGCGAGGTCGGTACCGTGCCAGCGGACGAGGGTGCGGCGCGCCGGGGCGGCCGCCGGGCCGGGGAGCGGAAGCAGTAGCCCGTCGCGCTCGAGCAGCACCCGCACCTCGCTCGCCGCGACATGCTCAGCGGCCGCCCACGCGGCCTCGGTGCCAGTGTGCATGAGCTCGATGAAGCGCGGCTCGAGCCCGCGCGCGGCGGCGAAGTCGAGCAGCTCCGGGACATCGACCCGCCAGGTGCTCGCACGGAGCACGGCGTTCAGCTTTAGCGGGACGAGGCCGGCGGCGAGGGCGGCATCGACGCCAGAGAGCACCTCGGCCACGTCCCCGCCGCGAGTGAGGGTGGCAAAGCGCTCCGGGTCGAGGCTGTCGAGCGAGACGTTGACGCGGGCGAGGCCAGCGTCGGCCAGCGGCCGCGCCAGGCTTGCGAGGCCGGCGCCGTTGGTGGTCATCGACACCTCGCGCACGCCGGGAATCCCGACCAGGCCGCGCACCAGGTCGACGACCCCGCGGCGCACCAGCGGCTCGCCGCCGGTGAGCTTGACCCGGTCCACGCCGCAGCGCACGACCAACCAGGCGACGGCGGCGCGCAGCTTCTCGAGGCTGGGCAGCTCGGCGTGCGGGACGAAGCTCACGCCCCTGGCAGGCATGCAGTACCGGCAGCGCAGGTTGCAGCGATCGGTGACGGACACCCGCAGAAGCCGAGGTGGACCGTGCGGGCAGGGGGCCAAAGGCGCCGGGTCCCAGGAAGGAGTCCTAAGCTTTTCCCTGTTCCCTGTCCCCTGTCCCCCGTCCCCGATCCCCCGGACGCATGGGTGGATGGACTCCATTGCATCTCCTTTCCAAGCCGGGAGGTCGTCCCGTTTCCAAGGCGACCCTCGGGGCGCTGGGGCCTTTCAGCCCCGCCCACCGTTCGCCGCCCCCTGGGTCACACGGCCTTTAGGGATGGCGAATCGGAGATGTTGACTTCTCGCTGCCCGCCGGTTCACTGACCGGCGTACCGTAGTGTACCTGGGCTCTCCTCGAGCACGCCTCCTGCCGAGGTCATGGCGCGGTTCGGGCACGCGGACGCATCGCCAAGATCATGGCCGCGCTTCGTCAGCGTTCGATCGTTCGCGATCCGATCCGCCCCTGTCGGGAAACTGCGACGGCGTCGCAGGTGCATTGCCGTACACACGCTGGCATGCTAGCTTGGCAACGCGCGGAACCATGAGCGGGGGCCGCGTAGGGAGGCAGGCAGTTGGCTCAGATGGAAACGCGTGTCAAAGCGAGGGATGACCGCCGGCGCACCGGGCGGCATTCGGGGTGGTGGGTCGCCGCGCTCGCCTTCGTCACGCTCACTTTGTTGGGGGGCGCGCCGGCGGCCGCCACGCCATACGGCATCAATGCTCACGTGCCCGCACCCGAAATTCTCGATCTGATTGCCGGCGCCGGGATCGAGTGGGTCCGGATCGATTTCATCTGGAGCTGGGTCGAGCCGGCGCCGGACCGCTTCAACTGGGGCCTCTACGACGATCTGGTGGATCAGGCCAATGCACGCGGCCTTAAGGTCTTCGCCACCATCAGCTCGACTCCCGGCTGGGCCACGGGCGGGCAACCAGGCGCTGGCGTCCCCCGCGAGAGCGCCGACTTCTACGATCTCTGCTACCGGGCGGCGCTGCGCTATCGCGGCCGGGTCGCCGCCTGGGGGATGTGGAACGAGCCCAATGTCAGACAGTTCTGGCAAGGAAGCCGGCAGGCGTACATCGACACCATTCTCAAGCCCGGCGCCCAGGCGGTGCATGCCGCCGACCCGTCCGCCAAGGTGTGCGGCCCCGAGCTCGCCCATCTGCAAAGTGCGGCCTGGGACCGCTGGCTGCGCGACGTCCTGCGCCAGGCGTCGTCCCACCTCGACGTTGTGACGCATCACCTCTACCCGGATGGCGGCTCCGCCGCCTCGCTGCGGCGCATGCTGCTCGACGGCGGCAGACAGCCGTGGGAGCCGCCGGCCCTCCGCAAGGTGTTGAAGGAGGAGAGTTGGCTGGGCCGTCCGTTCTGGATCACCGAGACCGGCGCGAACAGCTCTTCCCCGTCCCCTGCCGGCGAGGCGGCGCAGGCGGCGTTCCTGCAAAGAGTGCTGGAGATCCTCTTCGGAGCGGAGCGTGAGCTTTCCTGGGTGCAGCGGGTCTTCTTCTACGAGATCACGGACGACCCGGCGTTCCCGGCGAACGCCTTCGGGATCGTCTCCGCGACCCCTGAGCTGCGCCCCAAGCCTGCCTACGCGAGCTACGCGGAGCTCATCGCCACCACCCCGGTCGATGACGCCGAGATCGTGTCCACGACGCTGCCGAACGCACTGCGACCAGGCGAGACGGCGACGGCGAGCATCACCGTGCGCAACACCGGATCCACCACCTGGACCGCGGCCGGCGGCTACCGGCTCGGCGCGGCCGGCGACGCCGACTCGTTCGGCCCGGGACGGGTGGAGCTCGGCCCGGACGATGAGGTGCAACCCGGCGACTCGCACACCTTCATCGTGACGCTTGGCGCGCCGCTGCAGCCGACCGCACCCGGCGAGGGGCTGCTCTCCGACTGGCAGATGGTGCGGGAGGGCCGCTGGTGGTTTGGCGACCTCGTGCGGCGCGCGATCGACGTGACGACAGGAGCTAGCGGCGCGCTTTACTACCTCCCCGTGGTGGGCGACGGCGAGGATGGCGACGGGATGCTGTGGCGCACCAGCCTTACGCTTCTCAACCGGGGCGGCTCGGACGCCTCCGTCACCTTGAGCGCGCTCGAGCAAAACGCTGACAACACGCGCGCTCGCGCCGCCGGGGCCGCCGTGCGGCCGCGACGCAGCGAGCGGATCAACAACGTGCTCGGGAGTGTTTTCGGCTTGACCGGCGCCGCGGCGTTGCGCCTGGAGGTGGGCCGCGGCGACCTGCTGGCGGTTGGCCAGATCTCCACTCTGAGCGCGGCAGGAGTCGCCGGCGAGCTCGTGCCGGTCCTGCCGGCGAACGCGTCGGTGAGCTTCGGCGGCGAGGCGCGACTCATTGCGCTCGCGTACGACCCGCCTCCGGCGAGGGGACAGCGCACCGATCTCGGCCTGATCAACACCACCGAGGCGCCGATCGAGGTGGTCGCGGAGCTTTTCGGCGACGGTGGCGTGCGCCTCGGCGCCCTCGCCACCTCGCTCGCGCCATTCGGGTTCCGCCCCATCATCGACGCCTTCCACGAGGTCGGCGCCGGCGTGGTTGGAAGCGGCTTCGCCATCGTGCGGACCTCCTCGCCGCAGGGCGCTTTTTTGGCGTACGCACTGGTCGTCGACCGGCGCTCGGGCGATTTCACCGTCGCGACGCCGGTTCACTCGAGCGATCTGCCGGCGGTGCTGCCCCTGGTGGCCGGCAACGAGGCCGCACCGGGGATGCGCCGGCAAACGGATCTCGTGGTGTACAACCCGGCGTCCGAACCCGCCGCTCTCGACCTGCGGATCACGCCGCCGCCGAACGGAGCCGCGAGCGAGGCCTCACTGGCGCTTCCGAGCGAAACGTGCACCCGGGTCGAGGATGTCGCCGGCTCGCTGTTCGCCCTCGATCGCCCCGGGATTCTCCGCCTCGCGCCACGCGCCACCGCGCTCGCGCTGGCCGGTCGCTCGTTCGTCAACACTGCCGCCGGCACGCTCGGGCACGCCGTGTCGGCGCTCGCCGAGAGCGACGCGCTACGCTACGGCGTGGTGGGTCGGCTGCTCGCCCTGGGCCGCAGCGGCACTGCCGCCACCGGAACGCGCACCCAGATCGGGCTGATCAACCTTGGGACAGCGCCGCTCGTCCTCGAGCTCAGGATCTTCTCCGCCGCCGGTACGATGCTCCGCCTCGCCCGACAGGAAGTCGCAGGCCAGGCGCAGAAGCTGCTCACCGACGCGCTCGCGCCCCTCTCGCTGCCCACCGGCGAGCAGTGCACCGTTGCCATCAACGCGGTCAGTCCCACCGGGCGCTATCTGGCCTTCGCCATCGTCGAGGATCACGGCAGCGGCGACTCGGTTTTCGTGCCCGCGCTGTGATGAGGGGAATCGAGGCGAGGGCCACGGAGTGAGGTGATCGTGGGCAGGCTACCGACCATGCAGGCGATGGTGCTCAAGCGACCCGGAGTACCGCTGCGGCTCTGCGAGGTGCCGACCCCAAGCCCCGGGCCAGGCCAAGTGCTGCTGCGAGTCGCCGCCTGCGGGGTGTGCCGGACCGACCTCCATCTGGTTGACGGCGAGCTGCCCAACCCAAAGCTTCCGGTGATTCCCGGTCACGAGATCGTGGGCGTGGTGGCCGAGGTCGGGCCCGGCGGGAGCCGGTTTTCAGCCGGCGATCGCGCCGGCGTTCCCTGGCTCGGTTGGACCTGCGGTAAGTGCAGCTTCTGCCGCAGCGGCCGGGAGAACCTCTGCGACACCGCGCGCTTCACCGGCTACACGCTGGATGGCGGCTACGCCGAGTACGCCCTCGCCGACGAGCGCTACTGCTTCGCCCTCCCGCCCGCCTACGGCGACGCCGAGGCGGCGCCCCTGCTGTGCGCCGGGCTGATCGGCTACCGCTCGTACCGGATGTGCGGTGCGGATTTCACGACGCTGGGGCTTTACGGTTTCGGCGGTGCGGCCCACATCATCGCCCAGATCGCCGCCCACCATGGCAAGCAGGTGTACGCCTTCACCCGCCCCGGTGATCACGCGGCGCAGGAGCTCGCGCGCCGGCTCGGCGCGGTGTGGGCCGGGGACTCCAACGTGCTGCCGCCGCGCCCGCTCGAGGCCGCGATCATCTTCGCCCCGGTCGGGGCCCTGGTCCCGGCGGCGCTGCGCGCGCTCGCAAAGGGTGGCACGCTGGTGCTCGGCGGCATCCACATGAGCGAGATCCCCGCCTTTCCCTACGACATCCTCTGGGGCGAGCGGGTGATTCGCTCGGTGGCCAATCTCCAGCGCCGCGACGGTGAGGAGCTGCTCGCCCTGGCGCCTGAGGTCCCGGTGGTGACCGAGGTGCAGCGCTTCCCGCTTGCCGCGGCGAACGAGGCGCTCGCCCGCCTGCGCGACGGCCGCATCACCGGCGCCGCCGTGCTCATGGTTTCGGAGGAGGATCGGCATCACCGCCGGCCCCGCCCCCGGAGAGAGGAGGCCGGGCAATGATGCGCAGGCTTGTCGCGGTCATCTGGTTGCTGGTTCCTCCGTTGCTGCTGTCGGCGCTGATCCACGCCGCGGATCGCGATGTGGGTGGCCTGCGCGGCCTGACCTCGCTGGCGGTCGTTGCTTCGGTCGCGATCTGGAGCCTGCCGGTCGTTGCCTGCGCATCACTCTGCCTCGCCTCCCTCCTACGCGGCTCAACGGTGTGGTTTGCCGTCACCCTCGGGCTGCTGGCGGCGGCCCTGGGCGGGGTGATCACGGCGATGGGCTCGACCGCGGCAACCGCCGCCGGGAGGACCGGCAGCTTTCTCGGCGCCAGCGCCATTGCCCTCCTCACCCTCGCTGTTTCGGCGGTTGGCACCGCTGCCATCCTGCGCTCGGGACGCACCCGCGACTTCACCCCCATGCTCCGCGAGGCGATCGCGGAGATGCGCCTCGCAGGCGCATTCGCGCCGGCGCTCGAGCTCGAGGAGGTGCTCGGGGCTGCCTACACCACGTCCTCCGAGCTCCTCGGCGAGCTCGGCCTGGCAATCCTCAAGGCGATGCGGGGCAAGCACAGCCGCCTGCCGGGGCCGACGCGGCGCAAGCTCCGGCAATGTCTGCGCGAGATCCGCAAAACCTGGTCCGACATCCGGCTTCCCTGACCGGAGGTCTTGGAAACTGCACAACCAACTGCGGGAATGGGGGATAGGGGCATTGGCGCTAACCGAACCGTACCGGCATACCTGGACCTGGACCTAGCCTTGGACTTGAGAAACTTCCCGTTTTCCCGGCAACCGTCGCCGATGAGGCACCGATAACAATGAGCAAGCTCAACGCGCGAGTATGGCTCGCGCCAGAGGCAAAGCGGCAGCATGGCTGCCGCACTCCAAGGCGCACGCGGGGGCGGGATGTGGAGTGCGCAAGCCATGCTTGCGCCTTGCCTTTCGCGCCAGCCATGCTGGCGCGCCGCAGCGTCGCCGCCGCCTGAGAAATGCAGAAACTCCAGGGTGAAGCCGCTTGGTTGCGGCTCTGCCGCCTTGGCGCTTATGCCCCTAGCCCCTAGTCCCTAACCCCCAACCCCTGCCGCTCACCCGTTGCTCACGCGCCTGCATTGCTTGATAATGACACAGGGGGGTGTCGGGCATGTTAGAGTCATTGGCGGGAACCACGCCATGATCCGCTCATTTGGTTTCTTCTCG
>JAZDGE010000226.1:0-2175 GCA_043807175.1 Acidobacteriota bacterium | reverse complement strand
GATCTACGCGACAAGCTCCGGGCGCAGTACAAAGAGCACCCGAGCTGGAGCTACCAGCTTCACGCCGACAACCTTCAGGTGGTCGCCACCGACGAGCTCAAGCACGAGCGCGCGCCCTCGTACCCGACGGTGCGACGCTTCATGAAAGCCAGCGGCTTGCTCAAGCGTCGCCGCCGGGGACCACGCCACAGCGAGGGTGCCCAGCTCGCCGAGCAGCGCTTCCAGAGCCGCGAGGTCCGCTCCTACGAGGTGGGCTACGTGCATGGTCTGTGGCACGCCGATTTCCATCCGGGCAGCCGCCGAGTGCTGACCCCCGAGGGAGAGTGGACAACCCCGCAGCTCTTCGGCGCGCTCGACGACCGCTCGCGCCTGTGCTGCCACCTTCAGTGGTACCTGCACCAGACCGCCGAGAACTTTGTCCACGGCCTGTCTCAGGCCTTCCAGAAGCGCGGCCTGCCACGCGCGCTGATGACCGACAACGGCAAGCCGATGACCGCCGCCGAGACCGAGGAGGGCCTCGGAAGGCTGAGCATCGTCCACGACCCGACGCTGCCGTACTCGCCGGAACAGAACGCGAAGAAGGAAAACTTCTGGGGCCAGATCGAGGGGCGGCTCTTGCCCATGCTCGAGAGCGTCGAGGAGCTGACCTTGCCGCTGCTCAACGAGGCTACGTGCGCCTGGATGGAGCTCGGCTACAACCGCTCCATCCACTCCGAGATCAGAGAGCCGCCACTGACCCGCTATCTGGCCGGTCCCGAGGTCGGCCGCCCTGCCCCGATCACCGAGGAGCTGCGCCAGGTCTTCACCACCGAGCGCGGCCGAAAGCAGCGCCGCAGCGACGGGACGCTGACCCTGGACGGGGTGCGCTTCGAGGTGCCCAGCCGCTATCGCCACTTCGAGCGGCTCACGCTCCGCTACGCGCGCTGGGACCTCTCTTGCGCCTGGCTCACCGACGCCCGCACCGATACCATCCTGTGCCCCATCTACCCGCTGGACAAGGAGCGCAACGCCGACGGCCAGCGCCGCAGCTTCGAGCCGGTGGACGAGCCGCTCGGCGACGAGCAGCCACCCTCGAGCGGCATCGCGCCGCTGCTCAAGAAGCTGATGGCCGACTACTCCGCTTTCGGTCTGCCGCCCGCCTATCTGCCCAAGGACGAGCCGGCCCGCGAGCCCGAAGAGCCAGCCGACCAGGATGGCGACGACGAGGAGGAGCACCATGGATAGAAAGCTCCTCTCGCTCTACGGCCTCAAGTACAACCCGTTTTCGCCCGACGTGCCCGTCGAGGCCCTCTACCTCAACCCCCGGGTCGAGCACTTTTGCTGGCGCCTCGAGACCATGACCCGCGACGGTGGCTTTGCCCAGCTGACCGGCGATCCCGGCCTGGGGAAATCGGCCGCCTTGCGCCTGCTCGAGGACCGGCTCGGCCGCGTCGTCGACCTCAAGGTCGGCGTCGTCATCCGCCCCCAGGGAGGCGTCGCCGACTTCTACCGCGAGCTCGGCGACCTCTTCGGCGTCCAGCTCTCGCCCCACAACCGCTGGGCCGGCGCCAAGGTGCTGCGCGCCCGCTGGCTCTCGCACATCGAGCACGCCCTGTTTCGCCCGGTGCTGCTCGTCGACGACGCCCAGGAGATGGCCTCGGTCGTGCTGACCGAGTTGCGCCTGCTCTCGAGCGCCTGCCTCGATTCCAAGATGCTGCTCACCGTGCTCTTGGCCGGCGACGGTCGGCTGCCCGAGCGCTTCCGCGGCGAAGACCTGCTCGCCCTCGGCACCAGGATGCGCGCGCGGCTGCTCGTCGAGCCCGCGGCCCCGGCCGATCTACTCACTTGCCTCGAGCACCGGCTCAAGGCCGCCGGCAATCCCAAGCTCGCCACCGACGAGCTCAAGCACACGCTCTGCGAGCACGCCGCCGGCAACATGCGCGCGCTGCTGACCATGGGCGACCAACTGCTCGCCGAGGCAGCCCTGCGCCAGGCGCGCCAGATCGACGAGAAGCTCTATCTCGAGGTCTTCACCGTGCCCAAGCCGCCGCCGGCTCCCAAGCCGACCGACAAGCGGAGGCGACGATGTCGCCTTTGCCTGTCGAGCTCGCATGCCACCTGGCTCCCTGTCCGCCCGAAAGCCACTGTCTCATCGAGGGCCTGTGGGCCGTCCAAGCCGTCGGAATCGTGGGCGGC
>JAZDGE010000225.1:0-4123 GCA_043807175.1 Acidobacteriota bacterium | reverse complement strand
CCCGCCGGAACCTTCGCTTTTCCACGCCCTGGGTCATGCTCCTCCCTTGCTGGCGCCATCTGGCGGCTGGCTGGCCGCCGGTGCCCGGCGGCGTCGCTCCCGCATCCGCACTGCAATGAGCTGGCGATCCGCCCGCGAGATTGTCTGATGCACCGACTCGCCGCGCCGCCGCATCGCCCAGCCCAGCGAGAACGAGACCGGCGCCGAGACCGGCGCGACCTCGCGCAGGCGGCGAGCAACTTCCTCCGTGGAATCCGCGTGGACCCCGGCGAGCAGCACGAGGAACTCGTCGCCGCCGGTGCGGATGATGGCGTCTTCCAGGCGCACACGCTGGACCAGGAAGCGGCCGAGCCGCACCAGAACCTCGTCACCCGCGCTGTGGCCAAGGCGGTCATTGATCTCCTTGAAGTGGTCGATGTCCACCACGATGGCGCCCCATGTGGCGCCGGTTTCCGCGTCCAGCGTGCGCTCGAGCTGGGCCAGAAAGTGGCGGTTGTAGGTCCAGGTCAGCGGGTCGCGAACCGAAAGCTCGCGCAACTGGCGCTCCAGCTCCTTGCGGCGCGAGATGTCGATCAGCATGCCGTGGTAGAGCACCTCACCGGTGGCCTCGTCCGCGACCGCGTAGCAGGTGTCGAGGACGGTACGGATGACGCCATCGGGGCGGCGAATCTGGAACTCGAAGTCGCGCACCGCGCTCTCGCGCGCGAGCAACAGGGTCTCGGCCTCACGCTGCGCCGGGTCCACGATCAGGTCCTGGGCGTGGAGCGCCCTCAGCTCCTCGAGCGAGCCGACGCCGAACATCCCGAGAAACGCCGGGTTGGCGTCGAGGATCTCGCCAGCCGCGTTGGTGATGTAAATGCCTTCGCGCAGGTTGCGCACCAGCCCCCGCAATGTCTCGGGATCCGAAAGCGTGCGCCACCTGTGGTCGGTCACCGCGATCCCCTCACCCGAGATTACCACGCTGCCCCCCCACGGATCAGGTAGCGGGTGTCGGACAGTGGGTGTGAGGGGGTTGGGTGGGGAAGCTGAGAGCTGAAAGCTGAAAGCTGGGCGGGTGGGCGGGGGGAAGCTGTTTCTAACTGGCTCCGCAGGAGGGACTCGAACCCCCAACCCTTCGGTTAACAGCCGAACGCTCTACCATTGAGCTACTGCGGAGCACGCAACCGCCGCCCCCAAAAGGGGCTTCTTTTTACACTCAAAGCCGCGGGCTGTCAATCCGCCCGCGTGCCGGGGGCCAGGAGTCGCCAGGCCAGGCGAACGGTCGGGGCGGCGTTCCAAGCGGCCCGCAGCGTTGTCTCGTCGGGGAAGCGGTCGGAAGGAAGCAGTCGGGCCTCGGCTGAAACGGTGAGGCGGCGCCCGATGAGGGGCCAGGGATCGAGCCGGTAGACGCGCTCGCCCACCGCGCGCAGCTCGATGGGAACCTCGCCGTCACGCCGGTGGAGGCCGGGAAGCTCGCTGCGGCCGTCTGCGCCCCGCGCGAGGTGGACGGCGAGCCCGTCGCACAGGCGCAGCACGGCGCGATTGACGGCGTCGGCGCCGGTCTCCAGGAGCTGCGAGTAGGCGGGCTCACGCTCAAGCTCGGCGCGCAGCCGCTCCCGGCGGGCCTGTTCGCGGGCAAGGACCCCGGGGTGGGGTTGGCGGGCGTAATCGCTGGCGAGGAGCGAGACATGGTGCGAGACCAGGTATGCGGCGTAGCGGCTGCGAGCCCGGGCGGTTCGAATGGAAGCCGTCCAGAGCGCCTCGCGCTCCTCCCCGGGGAAGGTGTCAAATGCCAGCGGCCTGCCGTCGGGGGCGAGGCGGGGCGGGTCCTCGGCGTCGTCCCAGCCCGCGTCATGGAGGAGCACGGCGGCGAGCACCTCGGCGCGCGGCGCCGGCCGCGGGGTCTCACGATTGCCCCAGTGGTCGGCGAGCTGAAAGGCGAGCAACGCATGTGCCGACTGGCTGATGGCGGCAAGACCCGGGGGCCGGGGGTGGAGGATCATCGGCGGCCATTCTACCCGGCGATGGGGGAAGTCGAGAGTCGAGAGTCGAGAGTCGAGAGTTGAGAGCCCGAAGCACGAAGGCGTACGGCCAACGATTGATGGGTGATACCAGTTGCACATTCGTCGTAGAGCAATCCTGTCATCCCGAGCGAGAGCGAGGGATCTGGTTGGGTGGGTGGCTGACCCCCGCTCCCAGATCCCGCTGTCTCGCCTCGCGTGCGCTCGGCATCGCCCTCGGGGTGACAGCAAGACCTACGATTGCCGTGGAATCGGTATGAGAGCTGAGGGCTGAAGGCTGAAAGCTGAGAGCTACGCGCTGCCAGCCGCACCTCACCCGAGCATCGGAAGGTCGGCTCGTTGCGACATTGTCGCAGGTAGATAGATCGGCTTGCCGCCGGCGACGAGGATGAAGGCGACATCGGCCACGTTCGTGCCGGTGGGGCCGGTGACGATGGCCTCGGGGAGGCCGGTGAAGAAGCCCCAGGAGTCGCTGCAGGCAAAAGCGAGAGCGGCGTCACGACCGCACCGGGCGGCGCGGATGAGGGTGTCGCCGTCCACGACCGCGCCCGCCGCCGGCGAGTTGCCATCCACACCATCGGTACCGGCGGCGAGGAGGCAGCACTCGGCAGCGCCGGCAAGCCCGCAGGCGGCCGAAAGGGCGAGCTCGAGATTGCGGCCGCCAAGTCCCGGTCCGCGAAGCCTGGTGGTGGTCTCTCCCGCCGCGAGCAGCGCCAGGGCTTCGCCGCTGGCGGCGGCCCGTGCGAGCCCCGCGAGCATGGCCCCCACCGACTGCGCCTCACCGCGCAGGGTACGGGTGAGGGTGAGCGGGCGCAGGCCGCTGGCGGCGGCCACGGCGGCGGCCGCGTCGAGTGCGTCACGGCTGGTGCCGAGCAGCGCGTAGCGGGAACGCGCCAGGCGGAGATCGCCCGGCTTGGGCGACTCCGGGATCTCCCCCCGCCGGCCAGCCTCGAGCAGGGCGGTGACGGCTGGGAGGTCGGTGGTGAGGCGGCGGCGGGCGAGCACATCGAGTGCGTCGGCGAAGGTGGTCGGGTCGGCGACGGTGACTCCCGAGGCGATGGTGGCGGGATCGTCTCCGGGCACATCGGAGAGCGCGAGGGTGAGAATCTCCGCCGGGCAGCCGGCTGCGAGCCGCCCGCCGGTCGCAGCCAGCAGATGCTTGCGAACCGTGTTGAGCTCATGGATGGCCGCCCCGCGGGCGAGCAGGGCGGTGGTGGTGGCGGCGGCCTGGGTGGGGTCGAGATCGGGGAGGGGCTCGGCGAGCAGCGCCGAGGCGCCGCCCGAGAGGAGGAGGAGAACCCCGTCCTCGGGCGCGAGACCGGCGAGCAGCGACCGCAGCTCGCGCGTGGCGGCCACGCCCCGCGCGTCGGGGTGGGGATGGCTGGCATGGCGGGTGAACGGGGCCACCCGCTCCGGGGTGGGGACGCCATCCGGCGCGAGGATGAAGACCTCGTCCGGGGGCCGTTCGCTGCGGCGCATCGCCTCTGCCGCCAGGGCCGGACCAGCCTTGCCGAGGGCGACGAGCACGAAGGCGCCGCCGGGGTGCAGGTCACCCGCCTCGTGGGTCACCCCGCCGCCGCCGAAGCCGAGCTTGCGAATGAGCGCTGGGGCCTGCACCGCGGTAATCGCGGCAGCGAGCATCGAGCGGGCAAGATCGGTGAGAGCGTCCACCTTCGCTGCGGGTAGAATAGCGCTCTCGGCGAGGCCGCGGGGAGGGGCGAGGGCGTGCACGAGGAAGGCTCGATTCAGGGGGTGCTCTTCGATGTGGGTGGGACGCTCATCGAGTGCCGCCCCGCGCCGCCCGAGATCTACGCGCGGGTGCTCTCACGCTGGGGCCCGGCGGTGCAAGGCTACGAGGTCGCCCCGCTCTTCCGCCAGACCTGGGAGGAGCTGACGCAGGAGCACCCGGTGGGGCTCGACCGCTACCACCAGCTCAAGGGCGGAGAGCAAGCGTGGTGGGGCGAGTTTCTTCGCCGCGTGCTGGCCGGCCTTCGCCACCCGGCGCCCCAGGAACCGGTGCTCGCCGAGCTCTTTGACGCCTTCAACGAGCCGTCGCTGTGGCATGTCTTTCCCGAGGTGCGCGAGGTGCTCGCGGGCTTGCGCGAGCAGGGGCTGCCGCTTGC
>JAZDGE010000224.1:0-9152 GCA_043807175.1 Acidobacteriota bacterium | reverse complement strand
CCATCAGAACCACTACTTCTTGGGCCCAGGAGACGCCGGCGGCGACGTCGTCATCTGGCTGCAGTGGGGGCGCCGCCACCTCGAGCCGATGTTCGCGTCGGTCGAGCAGGCCGGCGAGCACCGGCACGAGTGGGGGATGGCGGGGGAGAACCGGCCGATCTGCGTCTGCCGCGGCCTGCGCCGCTCGTTCGGTGAGCTCTGGCCCGACCTCAAGCAGTGGAACTGAGAAACATGACTATGGTAACATGACTATGGCCATTGGTTGGCCGGGAGGTGGCAGGTGCCCGAGGCGCAGATTTCCAAGTCAGCCTTCAAGGCGCGCGCTCTGCAGCTTCTGCGAGAGGTGGAGCGCACCGGGCAGGGTCTCGTCGTAACCGATCGCGGCCGGGCGGTGGCGCGCATCGTTCCGTACGAAAGCGATCCCTCGGCGCTGCTTGCTCGCCTGCGCGGCACGCTGGTGCGCTACGAAGCGCCGACCGAGCCGGTCGGCGCCGGCGAATGGGAGTCGCTCGCGTGATCCTGCTCGACACGCACGCATGGGTGTGGTGGGTCGCGGAGCCGAGGCTCCTGTCCGCTCGGGCGCGGGAGACGATCGATGGCGCTGTCTCGAGTGAAGGGGTCGCGGTGTCGGCGATTTCCGCCTGGGAGGTTGCGATGCTCACGAAGCGCGGCCGCCTCGAGCTCACATTGGAGGTCGAGGACTGGATCACATCGAGCGAGCGGCTGCCGTTTCTCACGATTGTCCCGATCGACGCCAGGATCGCAGTGCGCGCGGTGACACTGCCGCCGCCGCTCCACGACGACCCGGCCGACCGCATCATCGCCGCCACATCGCTTGCCCTCGACGCGCGCCTTGTGACAAAGGACCGCAGGCTGCGGGCGTACCCGCCACTGCGCACGGTCTGGTAGCCGCGGCGAGCGCCTGCGCTCTGCTCCGCTGGACTTCCGTCCGATGGAGTGGCGACTGATTCTCGATGCGCCGGCGCGCGGCGTCTGGAACATGGCCGTCGACGAGGCGCTAGTGGAGGCGCTCGACACGGGCGCGTCGCCGCCGGTGCTGCGCCTGAACCGCTGGGCGCCGGAGATGAACTCGGCGAAGAACGAGCCGGCGGCGGCCGCCGGGTCCGCCCACGCGGGGTCTTCCGGCCCGAAGCGGCTTCCCTTGCCGAGCGCGTAGCGCCCCTCGCCATCCACTTGCCCCGCACGACATCTCGGCAATGATTGTGCTGCTCGGCGAGGTGCCGCTGTCTTGCTCATGCCGCGGCGCCGTTACTCGGCTGAAGACGGCCAGCCCAGCTCGCGCACGACCACGTCCGCGATCCGCTCGGCGGCGTGGCCGTCCCACCGCGACGGGAGTCCGCGGCCCGCCGAAAGCCCGGCCAGCGCCCGCTCGGCGCACTCGAGGACCCGCTCGGGATCGGTCCCCGCGAGCTGGTTGCCGCCGAGGGCGACCGTCACCGGCCACTCGGTCGCCTCGCGCAGCGTGACGCAGGGCGTCCGGAGGATGGTGGCCTCCGCCTGTACGCCGCCGGAGTCGGTCAGGACGAGCCGGGCGCCGCCGAGCAGGCTCACGAAGTCGAGGTAGCCGAGCGGCGCCACCGCCACCAGGCGAGGCGTCGCCCCGAGCAGGCCGCCAAGATCCGCTGCGGCGAGCCGCTGGCGCGTGCGCGGATGGACCGGGAAAACCAGGGGGATCCGCCGGGCCACCCGGCCGGCGGCGTCGAGCAGCCGGGTGAGCGTGGTGGAATCGTCGACATTGGCGGCGCGGTGAAGCGTGAGCACGCCGTAGCCTCGCTCAACCAAGTCCCAGCGCTGCCAGATCCGCCGGGCGGCGGCCGGCTCGACGGCGGCAAGCAGCGCGTCCGCCATCACATTGCCGGCGAAGTGGATCTTTCTTTCGCTGATACCTGCGTTGCGGAGGTTGTCGCCGGCATCTTCAGTGGGGGTGAAGAGCAGGTCGGCGAGCAGGTCGGCCACCACCCGGTTGACCTCCTCGGGCATTCCACGCTCGAAGCTTCGCACTCCCGCCTCGACATGGGCGAGCGGAAGGCCAAGCTTGGCCGCCACCAGCGCGGCAGCGAGCGTCGAGTTGACGTCGCCAACCACGACCACGAGATCCGGGCGGTGGGCGAGGAGGACGGGCTCGAGGCGAACCATGACCTCGGCGGTCTGCACCGCGTGGCTGCCGCCGCCGGCGCCGAGGTGCTCGTGGGGAGGCGGCAAGGCGAGATCGGCGAAGAACGCCGCTGACATCTCCTGGTCGTAGTGCTGGCCGGTGTGGATGAGAATGCTCTCGCAGGCCGGGTGGCGGGCGAAGGCCGCGAGGAGCGGCGCGGCCTTGACGAAATTGGGGCGGGCGCCGGCGATGAGGGCGATCTTCATGTGCACGCTCGCAGGAGCCGCCCGAGAGCCTGCGCCTGGGCGACGCGGGAGAACCGCTCGGTGGTGAGTGCGCGCCCGCGCCGGCCCATCGCCGCCCGACCGGCGGGATCGGCGGCCAGTTGCTCGATCGCCGCCGCCAAGCGCGCGGCATCCTCGGGCGGCACGAAGATGCCTGCCCGCGCCTCCTCGAGCAGCGCCCGCGCCTCGCCATCGACCCCGAGCACCACCGGCCGCTCACAGGCCCAGGCGTCGAAGAGCTTGGAGGGCAGCGCGCCGCGAAAGAGCTCGGCGCCGCGCAGCGGCACGAGCGCGGCGTCGGCGGCCGAGAGGTAGTCGGGGATGAGCTCCTGGGGCTGGGCGGGCAGGAAGCTCACATTGGCCAGCGACCGCTGCTGCGCGCTGGCCAGCAGGGCGGCCTTTTCGGGGCCGTCGCCGACGAGCAGGAAGCGAATATCGGGACGTCCCCGCAGGCGTTCGGCGGCATCAAGCACCGTCGCGAGCCCCTGGGCCACCCCGAAGATCCCGGCATAGATGGCGACGAAGCACTCGTCAAGGCTGAGCTCGCGGCGGAGCCGCTCGCGGCCGTCGGCGCGGAAGGTGAACAGCTCGACATTGGCGCCATTGGGGATGAGGGCGATCTTCTCCGCCGGGATGCCGCGGCCAACGAGCCGCTCCTCGATCCCCTGCGTGACCACGACGATTCGTCTCGCGCGCCGGTAGCAGGCTTTCTCGAGCCGGGTCGCCCAGCGGATGGCGGCCGGGCTCGCGAGCTCGCCCAGCTCCACGGCCGAGGCGGGCCAGAGGTCGCGCACCTCGAACACCAGTGGCGCCCGGCGCGCCCGGGCGAGGGCGAGCGCGGCGCCGCCCACGAACAATGGCGGCGACGTGGCGAAGACGAGGTCGAATCGACCGCGAGCGAGCGCCGCGCCGGCCAGCGCGGCATGAACCATGAAGCTGGTGTAGAACGCCATTCGGCGCGCGAAGCTCTTGCGCGGCGAGGCCGCGACCCACACCCGGATCACCTCGAGGCCGTCCTCCCGCGAGCGCATCCACAGCTTGCCGCGATAGCCGGGTGAAATCACGCCCTGTGGGTGGTTGGGGAGCTCGCAGATGACCGTCACCTGATGGCCAGCCGCGACCAGGCCCCGCGCCATCTCCCTGGCGCGCGCCTGGGTCGCCCCGACCTCGGGCGGAAAGTACTGGGAGAGGTAGAGGATCCGCATCTTATTCGTGGCCTTGTGAAGATGGGCATAAGCGGGCGTAGAGGCCGGTGAGTAGGGGCTCGATCGCCTCCCAGTTGAAGGCCGCGCGAAAGGCCGCGGCGCCGTTGCTGCCGAGGCGGCCCGCAAGCTCAGGGTCGTTGAGGAGGACGGCGATCGCCGCGGCGAGCGCCCCGGCGTCCGTGGGGTCGACGAGCAGGCCACAGTTGGCGGTCTCGACCACCTTGCGCAGCGGGGGAAAATCACTCGCCACCACCGGCAGGGCGCAGGCCATGTACTCGAAGAGCTTAACCGGGAGCGCCGCCAGGTAGCGGGGCACCGGCTGCAGCGGCGCCAGCGCCACGGTGGCGCCCGCCAACTGCGCCGGCACCGCGGAGAAGGGCGCCCAGCCGCGAAAGTCGAGCTGCTCCTCCAGGTCCGTCATGGCGGTGCGAAATGCCTGCTCCTCGGCGGCCGAGGTCCAGGTCCCGAGCAGGCGCAGGCGCGGCCGCAGACCCACTCGTGCGAGGGCGTGGAGCGCCGCCGCCACCACCAACAGGCCGCGATCGGTGGAGAGCCTGCCGCAGTAGACGAGGACCGGCGCCGCCGCCGATCGCGGTGGCGCGGGCGGCGCGAAGGCGGCCGGCGGGTAGTGGCCGAGAATCGTCGTCTTTGCCGCCGGATAGCGCCCGGCCAGGTGATCGTCGACCGTGATCACGGCGTCGGCCCTGGCCGCGAGCCGGCACTCGGCGGCATCGAGAAGCTGTCGCATCCCGGCGCCGAGTGCCCCACGCAGGCGCGGCGCCTGCATCGCGGCGTAGTCCTCATGGGCGTCGTACACCACTCGCCCGCCATGCGCCAGGCGCCACAGGAGACCCGGCGGCAGGGTGTCGAAGTCATGGCAGTGGATCACGTCCGGCCGCAACTGCGCGAGGCGGCGCCAGGCGTGCCACCAGAAACGAGGTAGCCGCAGCGCCTGCACCCAGCCGGCGCCGTAGCGTGAAGGGACGGCCGCAATGCGCTGCACCGTGAACCCTTCCAGCCGTTCCGCCGGCACGAACGCGCCCTCGCGGTCCCAGGCGATGATCTCGACCGCCCAGCCAGCGCCGGCAAGCGTGCGCGCCTCCTTGAGCACCCGCGGGTCGGGGCGGAAGCCGTTGGAGAGCAGCATCGCCACGGTCGGAGGCGCCATCTCCGCTCACGACTCCTTGGGAGCGCGGGCGAGCTCCCTGTAGAGCGCCTCGGCAAGCTCGGCGGGCCGGGCCGCACCGTGCTCGCGTGCGGCCGCAACGGCATTGCGGCGCAGTCGCTCGCGACGCTCCTCATCGCCGAGCAGGACGTTGAGTGCTCGGGCGGTGGCCGCGGCGTCGCGAACTGGCACCTTGAGAACGTGAATGCCATCTTCAAGTTCATGGCGGAAGACCGGGAGGTCGGTGATCACCGTTGGACAGCCGCACGCCAGGGCTTCCCACACGCTGCTCCCGAACCCTTCGCTGGACGGCAGTGAGGCGACGACGTCGGCGGTGCAGAACAGCTCGGCCATCGCCACGTCGTTCCCCGCGGCGGGGAGCCAGTGAACGCTGTCGCCAAGCCCGACGCTGGTGACGAGCCGCCGCACCGCGGCCGCATACTCGCGGTCGACGTGGAACTCGACGAAAGCCAGCACGAGCTGCGGGTGCACTTGCCGCGCCACGGCGCACGCCTCGACCAAAGTGTCGAGGTTGTAGATTGGTGAGACGCCGCGCGGGCAAAGCACGAGGGGGGCCTCGGCAGGGATGTCGAGGCGCACGCGCATTCGCCTGCGATCCGCCGGGTCGGGTCGAAACACCGCCGTGTCGACTCCCCAGGGAACCAGCCGGCACCTTGCCGCCGGGCAACCAGTCGCGCGCGCCGCTGCGAGCAGGGTTTCCGTCGGGGCGGTGAGGCGGTCGCAATGGCTCAGCACGTAGCGCAGGAGGAGGCGCCGGCACGGGCCGCGGTGGGGCTCAACCAGCAGATCTGACCCCGTCGCGGTCACCACGAACGGCCGGTATGCCGCCAGCGCTCCGAGCCAGCCGGCGGCAGTGACCGGCCGGGCGTGGAGGATGTCGGGCCGAATGCGGCGTAGGGCGCGCCGCAGCCACCACCCCCAGACGGCGAACCGCACCTTTGGCAAGGTGCACAGCCGGGTCAGGTCGACCGTCTCGACCCCGGTGATCGGCGATGCCACCGACCGGTAGGAGAACAGGGTCAGCTCGTGGCCGCGCTCGACCAACGGCGCCACCCAGCGCCGGGTGAGGGGGCTGCTTGCATCGGCGACGACACAGATCTTCACCGTTTCCTGCCGCCCCCAGCATAGCGAACGAACCTGCTCTTGCACCACGACCGGCTCGACGAGCGAGCTGCGAGGGTCTTCCTTCTCTTTCGTCAGGCCGGCCTGGCTGGTGGCGCGGGCGAGATCTACACTGCGGGTGCGGGCGAAAGCGGTCCCGGGGGCCCCGATCGGGTGCCGCAGCGGGCGAGGAGGGACGGCAGTGGTTCTCGGCCGGCGAGAGTTCTACGACAACAGGGCGGCCGCGTTGCCGGCCGTCGATCGCGAGGGGATGCTGCGCGCGCGCCGGGCGGCCGCGCTGGCCGGCCTGGCGCCCGGGATGTCGGTACTGGATCTCGGCTGTGGCCGGGCAGTGCTGCGCGACGAGCTGCGAGCCGAATATCGGGAGATCGAGTACTTCGGCGCCGACATCTCCCCGGCCATGCTGCGGCTGGTCGAGGGCGGCGATGACCGACACTTCCAGGTTCTTGACATCCTTGCGGGCCTGCCGCATGCCGAGGGGAGCTTCGACCGTGTATTTGCCCTCGAGATTCTCGAGCACCTGGAGTACCCCCTGGCGTGTCTGCGTGAGATCCGGCGGGTGTTAACGGGTCCCGGGCTGGCCGTAGTGAGTGTGCCGAACCCGTACTGCTGGAACGAGATCGTGAGCAACCTGCGGGGCCGGCGTGAGGGCGAGGGGCACCTCTACTCGTGGACACCCCAGACGATGACGTCGCTGGCAGAGGTGGCCGGCTTTGCCGTGCGGCGCCAGCGCGGGACCTGCGCTCGCATCCCGCTCTCCCGTCGTCTCCTGGGCGGGCGCTACCGGATCGTGGCCACGAACGCTCTCCTGCTCGCCCGCTCGCTAGTCTATGTGCTCGAACCGTTCCCGTCGCCATAGCCACCCGCCAGCCCCTGGCCGTCCTCACCGCCGCTGGCCGTGAACAGGGCAGCAAGCTGCGCCAGCGCCTCACGTGCCTGCCGGCGCTCGAGCGCGAGCAGGGCCAGACAGTAGGAGAGCAGGAACGCGGCGCACTTGGTGGCCGCAACCAGCGGCGGCGCGCCGGCAACAACGCTGGCGGCGCCCTGCCCGGCGAGCATCGCCACCACCAAGGCGACGGCCGGCGCACCGAACAGGCGGGCTGGGGAGAAGTCCACGTGGCGGCGTGCTCGCACCAGGAGAACCGCGAGACCGGCTACCTGCATGGCGGTCACGGCCAGCGAGACGCCGGCAATGCCCAGCCAGGGCCCGAGCGAGAGCAGCCCCGCTGCCATCACCGCCAGTTGAATCAGCCGCGTGGCCACGAGAACGCCGGGCTGGCCGACGGCGACGAACAGTTGGGACACCGTCTGCTTGATGGGATCGAGGAGAGCGAAGACCAGGAGGAGGCGGAAAGCGAGGAGCATCGGCAGCCACTTCGTGCCGATGAGCACGGAAATCAGCTCCTGGGCCGCGACTGCGAGCAGGCCGGCGAGCAGGAAGCCACCACGCGCGAGCAGGGCGTTGCTGCGGAAGAACGCCTGCGAAAGTCCCCTGCGGTCGGCCTTGAGCTCGGCATAGGCGCCCGCCGCGATCGCCTGGACGGGCGCCGCGACGATGATTCTCGGGTATGAGGCAAAGGTGAAGGCGCGTGAGTAGAGGCCCAGCGCCTGGGCGCCGAGTGAGGCGGCGGTCCACAGGTTGTCGAGCCGGTCGAGGGCGGCCTGAAGCAGGCCGGCGGCCATGCCGCGTGCGCCGAAGCGCAGGAAGTAGCGCACCTCGCTCGCCACCAGGCGCAGTCGTGGCCGCCAAAAGGGCCGCCACAGGCAGAGGATGACGACGGTCGCGGCGGCCCTTACGAGGTCGGTGGTGAGCAGCGCCCAGAGCGTCGCTCCATGCGCCGCGAGGGCGAGCGCGACGACCGTGGTGAGGAGGGCGTCCGCGAGATTGAGCGCTGCGAGGCGGCCATGCTCCACGCGGCGCAGGAGCAGCGCGTGCGCGGTCGCCGTCAGGTGGGTGCAGGCGGCGGCCAGGGTCAGCACGGCAAGCGCGGTGCGCAGCTCTCCCGCGGGCGAGAGCAGCGCCGCCAGCGCCAGCATCGCCGCCCAGGCGAGGGTGAGCAGCCCGGTGAGGGTAAAGTGAGTGGCCGCGGCGGCCGCCTCGTCGGCAGTCTCGCTGCAGCGGTGCAGGAGCGCGCTGCCGAGCCCGAAGCTCGCCACCACGCCGGTCAGGGCGATCACCGAGGCGGCCAGCGCATAGACCCCGAACACCTCGACCGGCAGCCAGCGGGCGAGCAGCACCGAGCGCACCACCAGCACGGCGGTGGCCCCGAAGCTGGCGGAGAGCCTCCAGGCAAGCGAGGCGGCGGCGCGGCTGGCGAGGTCCTGGCGGCGCATTCTCCTCTCCAGCATAGACCGGCTGGCCATGGCGTGGAACCTTCGCGGGGCCTGGCGGTCACATTCTCCGGGGGTGCAGCAGGGGATGGCGATGGCCTATGCTTTGGTGGTGGCGTTCGAGCCGCCGGCAGCGCCGGTCGTGGTGGGTCTCGACCCCGATGCGGCCGACCTTGCCCGCTTCCGGGCGGGCGACGGGCTGGCCTTCGAGCGCCTGGTGAGCCGGCGTGAGCGCGAGGTGTTCAACCTCGCCTGGCGGATGCTGGGCAGCCGCGACGATGCGCTGGACGCGACGCAGGAGACCTTCTTGCGGGTCTTCCGGTCGCTGCCCGGCTTTCGCGCCGAGGCGACCTTCCGTACCTGGGTGTTCGGGATCGCGCTCAATGTCTGCCGCAACCAGCTCGCCAGCGCGGCGACGCGGGCGCGCCGCCAGAGCTTGCGGCTGGTGGGCGATGATCCAGGTGAGGAGCCGGCGCCAGTGATCAGCGACCCGCGGCCGGGCCCGGAGGCGCTGGCCAAGGGCCGCGAGCTGCGGCAGGCACTCGAGGCGGCGCTCGCCCGGCTCTCGGAGGAGCACCGCGAGATCCTCCTGCTGCGGGAGCTGGAAGGCCTCGACTACGTGGAGCTCGCGCGCGTGCTCGCCTGCGCTCCGGGCACGGTCAAGTCGCGGCTCGCCCGCGCCCGCGCGGCGCTGCGGGAGGAGCTGGAGGGAGTGTGGCCATGACCTGCGACGAGCTCCGTCGCGCCCTCGACGAGGATGAGCCCCTGCTCGCCCCGGCAGCCCGCGCACATCTGGCGAGCTGTGCGGCCTGCGCCCGCGCCGCCGCGCACGCCCAGGCAGTGCGGCGGGAGCTGCGCGCGATGGCCGATGAGGAGCCGCCGCAAGAGCTCCACGGCCTGGTGATGGA
>JAZDGE010000223.1:0-2412 GCA_043807175.1 Acidobacteriota bacterium | reverse complement strand
AGCCTGTCGGGGCGTGGCGACAAGGACGTCGCCGAGGTCGCGCGCCTCGAGGGGGTGAAGCTATGAGCCGCCGGATCGAGCTCGCGTTCGCGCGCGCCGCCAAGAAGAAGCGCGCCGCCTTCATCCCTTACATCACCGCCGGAGACCCCACCGCCGGCGCCACGCTCGTGGTGGCGCGGGCGCTGGAGGCCGCCGGCGCCGACATCCTGGAGCTGGGGGTGCCGTTTACGGACCCGATCGCCGACGGTCCCACCAACCAGCGCGCCGCCGAGCGCGCGCTCGCCAGCGGCACGACCCTCGCCGAGACCCTGCAGATCGTGCGCGAGCTGCGCTACGCCAGCGAGCTGCCGGTGGTGCTCTTCACCTACTACAACCCGGTCCACGCCTACGGGCTCGAGCGCTTCGCCGTCGACGCGGCGGCCGCCGGGGTGGACGGCGTGCTCTTCACCGACGTCCCGGTCGAAGAAGCCGGGCCGGCGTGGGAGGCGCTTCGCAGGGTTGGGATCGCGCTCATCCTGCTGCTCGCCCCGACCTCGACCCGGGCGCGCGTGAAGGCGGTCAAGAAGCTCGCCTCGGGCTTCGTCTACTTCGTCTCCCACACCGGCGTCACCGGCGCCCGCGAGACGCTTGCCGACGAGCTCGAGCACCAGGTGCGCTATGTCCGCAAGCTGACCGGCCTCCCGGTCGCGGTCGGCTTCGGCGTCTCACGAGCCGAGCAGGTGCGGCGCATCGCCGCCTTCGCCGATGGCGTCGTGGTCGGCTCGGCGCTGGTGGAGCACATCGGGAGGCTCGGCTACTCACCCTCCCTCGCCGCCGAGATTGAGGAGCTCGCCCGCCCGCTCGCTCTGGCCACCCGACGGAGGTGAAAAGGCCGGGGCTCGGGGCTTGGGGTTCGGGCTCCGTTTCCCCCACCCCGCCAAAGACAGAGGACAGGGGATAGGGGACAGGGGAATGCCCAGCCCGGTGGGTCGGCGGTTGTCGATGCCGGCGCGGGGCATGGAGTTGGCTTGATCCCAGTTTCACATTCGTCGTGAAGTAGTGCTGCCCTCCAAGTACTGCTATGCCGCCTGACTGCCGTGACTTCGGAATAACCCGCGCCCAGCCCAGTTGTCATCCCGTGCACTACTACGCCGCCTGGTTGCGGTGACTTCGGAATTACTCGCGCGCAACCGAGCCCTTTTGTCATCCCGAGCGAGAGCGAGGGATCTGGAAGGGTGGGCGGCTGCTTCCCCGCCGGAGTCCCCTCCGCTCGCCTCGCCTGCGCTCGGCCCCGCGCTTGGCAACAGCACCCTACGATTGACGTGGAATCCCCATGAGAGCCCTGGAATCGGGATAGTGCCGCCATTGGCGCTGGCGCGTGGCACAATGGACGGCGATGAACGCGGCGGAGTTCGTTGCGAAGTGGCGGCCGGTGGAGCTGCGCGAGCGCCAGGCGGCGCAGGAGCACTTCCTCGACCTCTGCCGGCTGCTCGGCCACCCGACGCCGGCCGAGATGGACCCCTTCGGCGAGCGCTTCTGCTTCGAGCGCGGCGCCGCCAGGCAGGGCGCCGCCGATGGCTGGGCCGACGTCTGGAAGCAGGGCTACTTCGGGTGGGAGTACAAGGGCAAGCACAGGGACCTCGCGGCCGCCTACACGCAGCTCAACGGCTACCGTGAGGCGCTCGAGAACCCGCCCCTGCTGGTCGTCTCGGACATCGACCGCATCGAGATCCACACCAACTTCACCGGCACCGCGCCGCAGGTCTTCACGATCACGCTCGCCGACCTCGACAACGGGGAGTCGATGCGCACCCTGCGCGCCGTGTTCTTCGACCCCGAGCGCCTGCGCCCGGCGCGCGTCGACCGCGCCATCACCGAGCAGGCGGCGCGCCGGGTCGGCGAGCTCGCCCGCGTCCTGCGTGAGCGTGGCGTCGAGCCGCACCGCACCGCGCGCTTCCTCGACCGCCTCGTCTTCTGCATGTTCGCCGAGGATGTCGGCCTGCTGCCGCGGGGCCTCTTCGCCCGCGCCCTCGCCGCCGCTCGCCAGGACCCGCGGCGGCTGACCGCCGTCCTCGACCAGCTCTTCGCCGCCATGGCCGGCGGCGGCTTCTTCGGCGAGCACGAGATCCGCCGCTTCAACGGCAACCTCTTCGCCGACGCCGAGGCCGTCGAGCTGCTCCCCGGCGAGATCGGCATCCTCGAGACCGTCGCCGCCTTCGACTGGAGCGAGGTCGAGCCGGCGATCTTCGGCACCCTCTTCGAGCGCGGTCTCGATCCCGGCAAGCGGGCCCAGATCGGCGCCCACTACACCAGCCGCGAGGACATCGAGGCGCTCGTCGAGCCGGTGATCATGGCGCCGCTGCGCCGCGAGTGGGAGGAGACCCGGACCCTCGCCGCCAATGTCCTCGCCACCGGCAAGAAGCGCCCCACCGG
>JAZDGE010000222.1:0-3327 GCA_043807175.1 Acidobacteriota bacterium | reverse complement strand
GCGTCGTCGTCGAGGACGCCGCCGGCTGCCCCCGCTACTGCGCCCGCGTGATCCGGGGGGTGCGGATCGGGCCGTCCCCGGCCTGGCTCGCCCGCCGTCTCGAGGCTTGTGGCATTCGCCCGATCAACAACGTGGTCGATGCCACCAACCATGTCCTGCTCGACCTCGGCCAGCCCCTCCACGCCTTTGATCTCCCGCTCCTCGCGGAACGGACGATCCGGGTGCGGCGCGCCCGCGCCGGCGAGGCGATGGAGACCCTCGATGGGGTGGCGCGAAGCCTCATCACCGAGGACCTGCTGATTGCCGATGGACGCCGGCCGGTGGCAGTGGCCGGAGTGATGGGCGGGGCCGCGACCGAGATCACCGCCTCAACGACCGAGCTGCTGCTCGAGTCGGCGTACTTCGACCCGCTGGCGGTGCGCCGCACCGCCCGGCGGCTCGGGCTCTCGACCGAGGCGTCGCGTCGTTTCGAACGCGGCGCCGACCGCGCCATGGCCCGCACCGCGGTCGATGCCGCGGCCGCGCTCATCGCCCGTGTCGCCGGCGGCGAGGTGGCCGCCGGAGTGCTCGACTCCGCCCCGGCGCTGCCGCCGCCGCCGCAGGTCTCGTTCTCGCTGGCGGCCCTGGATCGTTTTACCGGTTGTCCGATCCCGCGCGAGGGCACGCTCGCGGTGCTGCGGCCCTCGAGCTCGCGCCGGTGCGGCGCGGGGACGAGGTCACCTGCACCGTTCCCACCCATCGCGTCGATCTCGAGCTCGCCGAGGACCTCTACGAGGAGGCGCTACGCCACTTCGGCTACGACAACATCCCCCCGGCGCTGCCGCCGACCGCGGCGCCGCCCGGCAAGCGGCTGGGCTCCTGGCCGCTCACCGAGCGCGGCCGCGATGCGCTCCACGCCGCCGGTCTGGCCGAGGCGGTGACCTACTCGTTCATCGCTCCCGAGCTCGAGACGGCAACCGCCGGCACGCCGCTTACCAACCGGGGTGACGCGGTTGAGCTGGCCAACCCGCTCTCGGCGCGCCAGACGGTGATGCGCCGCTCGCTCCTCGGCGGCCTGGCCGAGGCCGCGGCCGGCAACCTGCGCCGGGGCGCCGAGCGCGTGATGCTGGGCGAGGTGGGGCGAGCATTCTTCACAACCGGCGGCGAGGTTCGCGAGGGCGAGCGGCTGGCGGTGGTGCTGGCGGGGCGCGCCGGCGGCTGGGATCACTCGCGCCCCTTCGACTTTCTCGACCTCAAAGGCATCCTCGAAGGGGTGCTCGAGGCGCTCGGAGTGAGCGCGCCGGCCTGGCGCCCGAGCGGGTCAATCATGCTTGCCGCCGGGGAGGGCGCAGAGGTCGTCGCCGGCGATCAGGTGATTGGCGTGGCGGGCCGGCTCGCCGAGGCGGTGGCTGCCCTGGTCGCCGCGCCGCTCCCGCTCTGGGTCGGCGAGCTCGACCTCGCCTGTGCCGCCGGTGACGTGGTGCCGGAATTTCGTCCCCTGCCCAGGCATCCGGCCGTGATCGCGGATCTCACCGTGCGCCACTCGCTCGCGCTTGCCTATGACGAGCTCGCCGGCGCCCTTCGTGCCGCCGCGCCGACCTGGCTCGAGGAGATCGCACCGGTGGCCCGCTATCACGGCGAGGGAGTGGCCGCGGACGAGGTGAAGACCACGCTGCGCCTGGTGTATCGGCATGGCGAGCGCTCGCTCACTCAGGACGAGGTCAACGCCGCTCACTTCGCGCTCATGGAAACCCTGACCCGGCAGTTGGGCGTAAGTTTCACGTAGAGACCAGCATGAAAGGCCGCCTTCGCCCGGACGCCAGCGGACGCAGGGGCGCTACAGTGGACGCGCCACAAAATCCGGTGGCTCCTGGCTCGGGTACTTGAGCCTGACGAAGGAGAGGGACAGTGGACATTTTTGCTGCGCTGGAAGAACGGGTTGACCGCCTGCTCAAGACCCATGGCGAGCTCAGGAGCCGAATCACCGAGCTGGAGGCGGAGAACCACCAACTGCGTGAGGGCAGCGGCGAGGCCGAGAAGCTCACCGCCCGCATCACCGAGCTCGAGCAGGAGCGCGAGACGGTGCGCGGGCGCGTCGGCCGACTGCTCGAGCAACTGCGCGCCTCCGAGTAGGAGCGCTCACTTCGCGAAGATCCTGACGGCGAGAGCAAGTTTCCCCGCCGACGCTCGGGCGGTGGACGGGCGGGAGAGTTTTCTGGGTGGGGAGCGGAGGAGACTGTCGACTGTCAACTATCGACCGTGAGGCTTCGGCTCGTCGGTTTGAGGCGAAACCTCGCTGGCGTCCTGTCACGCCGTGCCCACACCGAGGGCGTAGTATCCTCGCGGGGCGTGAGATCGCGAGCGAGTGATGGCTGACGGAATCCCGTCCGAGACCAGAAAGCGGCTGGCGCTGGCCGCGGCCGGCCTGGCTGCGACACTGGCGATCGGCACCGCCGGCTACCGGCTGATCGGCGGCCCGGGCGCAACTCTCGTCGACTGCTTCTACATGACCTTCATCACCGTGGCCACGATCGGCTTCGGCGAGGTGATCGACCTCTCGCACAGCCCTGGCGGCCGGCTGTTCACGATCGCCATCTCGCTTGCCGGGGTTGGCACCATGACCTACCTCCTCGTGACCATCACCGGCTTCGTGGTCGAGGGCCATGTCAACGCCGGTTTTCGGAGAAAGCGGATGGAAAAGCTGATCGCCAGGTTTCGCGAGCACTTCGTCGTCTGCGGCGTCGAGGGCGCCGGCACCCACATCCTGAGCGAGCTCCACAAGACCCGCCGGCCCTTTGTGGTGGTCGACAGCGAGCGGGTGCGCATCGACCGGCTGCGCGAGAGCTTCCCCGACCTCGCCTTCATCGAGGGCGATCCGACCGACAACGCGACCCTGCAAAAAGCCGGCCTCGAGCATGCCGCCGGGCTGTTCGCGGTGACCGCCGATGACAACCAGAACCTGGTGATCAGCTTGACCGCCAAGCAGCTCAACCCGCGCGCCCGGGTCGTGGTGAGCTGCCAGGAGCTGCGCAACGCCGAGAAGATGAAGAAGGCGGGCGCCGACGCGGTCGTGTCGCCGACCTTCATCGGTGGACTGCGCATGGCGTCGGAGATGATCCGGCCCGCCGTGGTGTCCTTCCTCGATGTCATGATGAGCCGCAAGGATGAGCCCCTGCGGGTCGAGGAGGTGGTCGTGTCGCCCGCGTTCGCCGGCGCGCCGATCGCGGCACTCGACCTCAAGCAGTACCGGCATCTTCTGCTGCTGGCGGTGCGCTCGCAGGACGACTGGATCTACAACCCGCCGCGCGACTACCTGATGAAGGCTGGCGACACGCTCATCATCATGAC
>JAZDGE010000221.1:0-3201 GCA_043807175.1 Acidobacteriota bacterium | reverse complement strand
GATCACGACATTCAGACCACGACCGCCGAGAATCTCGCGAAGTACTCGAAAATCGAGGCGTTTGCCCGCGAGCAGGGGATCATCTTTCATCCGGCTGGCGAGGGGATCGGCCACCAACTGATGGTCGAGCGGGGATTCGTGCATCCCGGTTCGCTGGTCGTCGCCTCTGACTCGCACTCGAACATGTATGGCGCGCTGGCGGTGGTCGGCACGCCGGTGGTGCGCACCGATGCCGCGGCGATCTGGGCCACTGGGACGACGTGGTGGCAGGTGCCGCGCTCGATCAAGGTCACCCTCGAGGGTCGCCTGCGTCCCAATGTGACGGGCAAGGACGTGATCATCACCTTGTGTGGCCTCTACAACAACGAGGAGGTGCTCAACGCCGCGGTCGAGCTCGGTGGGCCTGGCGTCGCCAGCCTCGCGATGTCGGAGCGGCTGGCGATCGCCAACATGAGCGCCGAGTGGGGGGCGCTCGTCGGCTGGTTCCCGTTCGACGGCGTGACCGCCGCCTACCTGCGGCAGCGGGCCGCGAGGCTGGCCGAGCTTGGCATCGGGGATCGCCTGACCTTCGACATGATCGCAGGCTGGGAAGCGGACCCGCCGGCGCCAGACGCTGACGCGGCCTATGCCGCCGAGATTCTGCTCGACCTGTCCGCCGTGACCCCTTGTGTGGCCGGGCCCGATACCGTGCTGGCCAGCCGACCCGTGGCCGAGATTGCGCGCGAGCAGGTGCGGGTTCACAAGGCGTACCTACTCTCCTGCGTCAACGGGCGCCTCGACGACCTCGCGGCGGCAGCGGGGGTGCTGCGCGGCAAGCAGGTCGCCGCCGGGGTGAAGCTCTTCGTGGCAGCCGCCTCACGCGAGATCCAGAGCGAGGCCGAGCGCCTTGGAATCTGGCAGGACCTGCTGGCGGCCGGAGCGATTGCGCTGCCATCCGGCTGCGGCGCCTGCATCGGCCTCGGCGCCGGCCTGCTGGAGCCTGGCGAGGTGGGGATCTCGGCCACCAACCGCAACTTCAAGGGCCGCATGGGCGCCCGCGATGCGCAGGCCTACCTGGCGAGCCCGGCGGTGGTGGCTGCCTCGGCCCGCGCTGGCACGATCACGGGGCCAGCCGAGGTGGCGGGGGATGGCCCCGGATACCGCTACCGTGAGCTTGGCGGCGGGAGCGAACCGCGTGCGGTGGAGGTGGTGACGGGCTTCCCGGGGGAGATCCGCGGGCGGCTGCTCTTCCTCCCCGCCGACAACCTCAACACCGACGGGATCTACGGCAAGGACGTCACCTACCGTGACGACCTCACGCCGGCGCAGATGGCCACCTACGTGATGGCCAACTACGACCCCGGGTTCCAGGCCATGGCCCAGGAAGGCGACATCATCGTCGGCGCCCGAAACTTCGGCACCGGCTCCTCGCGCGAGCAGGCGGCGACCGCCCTCAAGTACCGTGGCATTCAGATGGTAATTGCCGCCAGCTTCTCCCAGACCTACCTGCGCAATGCCTTCAACAACGCCTTCATCTGTCTTGAGAGCCCGGCGCTGGTGGCGGCTGCGCGCGAGGCGTTCGGGGCGCGCGCCTCGGCCGGCGAGCGCACCATCGTCGCCGAGGAGCTGGTGGTGGACATTCGCCGCTCGCTGGCAACCTGGCGTGGCTGCGAGTACCCGCTGGGGCCGCTAGGACCGGCCGCCCAGGAGCTGATCCTCGCCGGCGGCCTCGAGGCCCTCACGCGCAAGAAGCTGGCGGGCTAGCCGCGGCTTGCCTCGGCGAAGTCGAGCACGCGGCGAATTGCTTCGGGGAGCTTGCCGTAGCGTGCCTCGTCGATGCGCTCTCTCTCAGCAACGAAGCGCTCGCGGGTCGCCAGGGCGGTGCGCTGAAACGCACACTGGAAGTCGGGGATGCGGTCGGGGTCGCTTGGTTCTGGCGTGTGTCCGATGGCGATCGGACAGACCACACAGCTCGTGAGGTGGCGGCATTCGTCGCAGCGGCCGTAGGAGGAGTACTTTGCTTGCTTGTCGGTGAGCATACGAATGGACGGCGCCGCCTCGTGGAACCTGGTCAGGCGCACGGGCAGGTCCGGTGCGCACAGGCGGCCGAGGCGAAGCTTGTCCATGCAGTCCTTCAGCAGCGGATTCGCCGGCGCCTGATACGAGCCGGCGAGCGTGACACACCCATAGAGCTCCCCATCGACATCGACCACGAGCTTCTGACACCGAACGACGCCGCACATCGTAAGCGTGCGCGGCCGTTCCCGGGCCTGAATCTGCTTTCCCCGAAACAGCTCGACCGGGATTTTCAACGTCTTGCGATAGTGCGACAAGCAAGCGAGGCGGGTACGATCGAGCTGGTCTTCGAGCTCGGTGATCCGTTCTGGCTTCCAGTCGGGCTGATCCGTGAAGGCGGGAGCGATGCTGACTCTCGCGACGCCCTTTTGAAGAAAATAGTCGATTGAATCGGCCAGCCGGGGAAGCGTGGCGGCGGTGAGGGTGAGGGTGAGATCAAGGTGGTCGCGAAAGAACCGCGGCTGCTGCGCGGCGAGGCGGTCGAGCAGGCGATCGAGGACGGCGAAGGTCCCGAATCCACGAAGATCCTGCGCCGCCACCACCCCGTCGAAGCTGAGCTGGGTGTCGATGCCGTGCCGGGCCAGGAATGACGCGACATCGTCGTCGAGAAGCAAGCCGTTGGTCGAAAGAGCAAAGCGCGGCCTCATGCCTGGTGGAGCTGATTCACAGACGTAAGTGACGGCACGGCGGAGGAGCGGCAGCTCGAGCAATGGCTCTCCACCGTAAAAAACTACGCTGACGTCTCCCTCGCCCACCCTGATCAGCAGGTCTAGCGCCGCGCGAAGTGTGCCCCACGACATCCGCCCGCCCCGCCGTTTGCTCTCGAAGCAATAGTGACAGAGCAAGTTACAGCGGGACGTGAGAATTACGTAGAAATGGCGAATGGCGCCTGCCTCGACCACCGGCGCGCTGGGTCAGCTCATGTCTTGGGTGACGGGCTGCGCGCACGCCACCGGGCTGCGGGGGCCGCCGTAGTCCACTCCCTGGGGCGGGGCGAGGTTGATTGCCACGTTCACTGCCGCCTCCGGGTACTCCTCTGCCAGGGCCTTGACGCACTTGCGTACCGCGTCGACCCATGCCTCGATAAACACAAGGGCTTCCTCGACATCCGCCAGGGTGATTCGGTTTTGGTCTTGCATTGCCGTG
>JAZDGE010000220.1:0-8818 GCA_043807175.1 Acidobacteriota bacterium | reverse complement strand
GCCCTGGACGGTGTCGATCGACCTCGGCGAGGCGCCGCGGCGAACCACCATCCGGGCGGTCGCCTGGGCCGCCGACGGCAGCTTCATCGGCGAGGACGCGGTGGTGCTCAATGGTCCGGCCGGCCAGTTGCCAGTGGCGATCTTGTTGGCTCCGGAGCAACCGGGCGAGACGACGAGGGTGGTGACGGTGGCGACCGGGCGGGCAGCGATCGCGGAGGTGAGCCTGCGCGCCGACGAGCGGACGATTGCGCGCTGGGAAGCCTGCCCCTGCGTGCTGCGGGTCCCGGTCGAGGAGCTGCGCCAGGTGAAGACGCTGGTGGCCGAGGTTCGCGGCCAGCGCGGCACTCGTGGCGAGGCGGTAAAGGTACTGGCGGGAAAAGGCTTCGTCCAGGAAGTTCGGGTCGACCTGGTCGAGCTGCCGGTGGTGGTCATCGACGCCAGTGGCGAGCCCGTCTCAGGGCTGACGCGCGAGGCCTTTCGCGTGCGCGAGGACGGGCGCGAGATCGAGATCGACGCCTTCGGCACGACCGCCGACCTGCCGCTGGACCTCGGCATCCTCGTCGACACCTCGGGCTCGATGAAGGAGGCCTTTCCCAAGGTAAGACAGGCGGTGGCCGACTTTGCCGGCAGCCTGCTGCGCGCCGGCGACCGGTTCTTCTTGATGACGTTCGCGTGGGAGCCACGGCTGGACATCCCCTGGTCGAGCGACGCACGGCTGATCACCAATGCCCTCGACCGCCTCGAGCCTGACGGCGGCACCTCGCTGCACGACTCGGTGGTGCGGGCCCTCGAGCAGTTCCGCTCCCGGCGAGGACGCCACGCGCTGGTGCTGCTCACCGACGGCGATGACACCACCTCGCGGACCGACTGGGACGTCGCCCTGCGCTTCTGCCGGACCGCTCGCACCCCGGTCTTCCCGATCGGCTTTCGCGTCAGCAAGCTCGACTTCTTTCTCCGCGACCACTTGCGCGACCTCGCTGCGGCAACCGGGGGCGAGGCCTTCTTTGCCAAGGGTGAGAACCTCGCCGAGGTTTATCGACGGATCAGCGAGCAGTTGCGCGCCCAGTATCTCATCTCCTACCGCTCGCCGTCGGCGAAGCCGGCGGACGAGCTGCGTCTGGTCAAGGTCGAGGTGCGCGGGGAAGGGTTGCAGGTCCGGACGATCGCCGGCTACTTCCCTGGCTGGTAGGGCTCGGGGTCTATACTCGAAACGCGATGGCTGGCCCGGTGTTGGTGACGCGGGTTGTCGCCGGTCGGACCGCCCGCCCTGAGGCCCATTTCAGGCCCGAGGGCGCGACGGTCGGTGCGGTGGTGTTGGCGAGTGCGCTCGAGGTAGCGGGGTTTCCCCCGGCCAGCCTGGCCCAGGGGCGGTGGATCGTGCTGGGCGAAGGCGAGCTGCCGGAGGGGTTTCACCCCTTCCTCAGGCTGACGGCGGCGGCGAGCACCGAGTCGATCGGCGTCGCGATCGACGCCGCGCTGGAGGTCGAGCGTCTGCGCGGTCGCCTGGACGCCCTGCAGACGGATGCCACGGTGGCGCGCGGGCACGAGTTCGAGCTCGCGCGGGTCGGTATCGCGCTCACCGCCGAGCGCGACCTCGACCGGCTGCTCGACCTGATCCTCTCGACCGCGCGCGAGCTGGTGGGGACTGACGCGGGTTCGCTCTACCTGATCGAGGAGCATGAAGGCGTGCGCGCCCTGCGCTTCACCCTGGCGCAGAACAGCTCGGTCGAGGCAGTTTGGAGCGCCTTCACGGTGGCGCTCGACGCCAGCTCGCTGGCGGGCTACGCGGCGCTCACCGGCGAGACGGTGAGTGTCGAGGATGTGCGCCACCTGCCCTCCGAGGTGCCCTATCGCTTCAATCCGACCTTCGACCTGGCCACCGGCTACCACACGCGCTCGATTCTGACCGCGCCGATCGCCACTCGCGCAGGTGAGCGGATCGGCGTGCTCCAGCTCATCAACCGCAAGCTCGACGCCAGCGCGCGCATCCGCAGCGAGGAAGCCGCCGACACTCTGGTGCGCGGGTTCGGCCTCGGGGACGTGGCGCTGATTCGCGCCCTCGCCGCCCAGGCCGCGGTGGCGATCGAGAACAGCCGCCTGCTACAGGAGAACCAGCGCCTGTTCGAGGGCTTTGTCCGGGCCTCGGTGACCGCGATCGAGCAGCGGGACCCCGCCACCTCGGGCCACTCGCTGCGGGTCGCCGAGTACTGCGTCGCCCTCGCGCGGGCGCTCGAACGCCACGGGCTCGGGCCGTATCAGGGAGTCCGCTTCTCGCCGGATGAGCTGACGCAACTGCGCTATGCGGCGTTGCTGCACGACTTCGGCAAGGTCGGCGTGCGCGAGGCCGTGCTCACCAAGGCGAAGAAGCTCTCGCTCGAGCGGCTCGCGATGATCATGGAGCGGTTCGCGCACGCGCTCTCGGCGCGCGAGGCCGAGCTCCGGCGGGAGCTGCTGCACAACCTGGAGCGCGAGCGGCGAGCCGCCGGGGAGGATGAGGTCGCGGGGGTGGAGGGTGCGCTCGCGGAGTGGTCGGACGAGCTGGCGCGTTGCCTGACCGGAGTTACGACCGCCAACGAGCCCTGCGAGCTGGCGCCCGCCACCGCCGCGCTGCTGGGTCGCGCCGCGAGCCTCGCGTTTACCGCCGAGGGAGGCGAGCCCGTCCGGCTGCTGAGCCCGGACGAGCTGCGGGCGCTCTCGATACCTCGTGGCTCCCTGACCGAGGAGGACCGGCTGGAGGTCCAGGCCCATGTGCTGCACTCCTACCGGTTCCTGCTCACGATCCCCTGGCCGCGGCGCTTCGCTCGGGTGCCGGAGATCGCCTACCGCCACCACGAGTCGCCAAATGGGCGCGGCTACCCGGAGCACCTGAGCCACGAGAACATCCCGGTCGAGGCGCGGATCATGGCGATCTGCGACATGTACGATGCGCTGGTGGCGGCGGATCGACCCTACAAGTCCGCGCTAAGCCACGAGCGGGCGATCGGCTTGCTCGACGAGGCGGGCCGCGAGGGCCTGCTGGATCCGTTACTGGTGAAGACCTTTGTCGAAGCCGAGGTGTTCGCCTGCGCGCACCGCGACTCGCTCGCCGCCGGCGCGGCCGCGCTCGAACCGCCAGGTTCCCAGGGCGACCAGGCCCAGGCCGAGTAGCAGCAGCACGACGCCGAGGCCGCGCACCACCACGCGCTCGGCGCGGGGTGAGAGCAGGGCATGTCCGTGCCGCAGCGCCAGCAGCAGGGGCACGTAGAAGCACACCACGCCGCCGACCAGTGCGGCCAGCATCCAGGCCATTCCCGAGTTGCCGTGAGCACGAGCCGCCTCGACGAAGGCAAGACCGGCCGTCACCCACCAGATCCAGTAGTGGGGGTTGCCGGCCGCAACCCCGACGCCGAGCAGAAAGAAGCCGAGGAGATTGGCCCGATCGAGCGGGATCTCACGGCGTGTGCGAGGCGGGCCGGGGCCGGAGCGGAGGCTGGAGTAGCCTGCCCAGATGAGCGCCAGCCCGCCCAGTACCTCGACCACCGGGATGGCCCCGACCCGGCGCAGCACCGGCGCGAACCCGGCGGCGAGCGCGGAAAAGAGCGCGACGTCGAGCGCAGTCACGCCGATCAAGAACCAGATCGCAGCGGACAGGTGACGGGAAAGACCAAGGCGCGTGGCGACCAGGGTGATCGGCCCCGGCACCGCCACGGTCGCAATCGAGACGACGAACGCAGTGGCGATGAGGGCGGGCAGCGAGAGTGGCTCAGCTAGAGGCGACAAGGCCGGCTATCCCAGCTTGTAGCCGATCATGCGCAGGAAGGCGATGCGCGCGCGGGCGTCATCCTCGCACTCGACGCCCTTGGGGCTGACCCCATCGACGACGCCGAGGATCGCGCGCCCCGCGCCGGACTCCGCGACCACGACCTCGGCCGGGTTGGCGGTCGCACAGAAGATCCGGCACACCTCCGGCACGTTCTTGATGGTGTTGAGGATCGAGATCGGGAAGCCGTTTTCGAGAAAGATGAAGAAGCTGTGGCCGGCGCCCACCGCCAGGGCGTTGCGGGTCGCCAGCTCGATGAGGGCCTCATCGTTGCCCGAGCGGCGCACGAGGGCGGGCCCCGAGGACTCGCAGAACGCCAGTCCGAAGCGCATTTGCGGCGCGGTGGTCACGATCGCCTCGTGAATATCCTCGACGGTCTTGATGAAATGTGATTGCCCGAGGATGAAGTTGGCCGCCTCGGGCTTTTCCACCTTGACGGTGAAGATGTCCATGGCTTCCTCCCGCCGCCTCCCACTCCCGGGAGGCCGAAAGACACTTTAGTGGGTTGGGCGGGATTGTGGAAGGGGACAAGGCGCAGGCCGAGAAGCGGGGAGGAGGGGACAGGGAACAGAGGTTCACGCCCCGCTTGCCGCCGGTTCGCTATGTGTAAACTCAGGTAGAATGGTAGTGTGTAACTGAGCCTCGACGGAGGTGCTCATGGCGCATCGGGTCAACGTGGTTTTGGATGAGGAGGCGTGGCGAGTGCTGGGTGCGGTCACACGCGGCCAGCGAAGCCGCTTCGTGAGTCACGCCCTTGTCGAGGCCGGGCGGCGGGTCCGGCGCCAGCAGGCGTTGGCGCAGTTGCGGGTGCTACGCGAAGAGCTCCAACACCCACCGGGCACTGCCGAGGAGTGGATCCGTGCCGATCGAGATGCGCGATGAGTGCGCTCGTGGTGCCAGACGCCTCGGTCATCCTCAAATGGGTGCTCCCCAAGGAACTCGAGCCTGACGCAGGCGCCGCCGGCCAACTGCTCGAGGACTTCGTTGCCGGCGACGTGGCGCTTCTCGTCCCTTCGCTTTGGTACTTCGAGGTCGGCAACACCATCACGCGCTTGTTCCCGGAGCGATCGAGCGGCCTGCTCGGCGCGCTGCGGGGCCTTGACCTCCCCGAGGCCGAGCTCACCCAGGAGTGGGAAGAAGCCGCCATTCGCCTTGTGCGCGGGCATGGCGCGACCTACTACGATGCCGCGTACCACGCCCTCGCCCAGGTCGCCGACGGCACCTTCGTCACGGCGGACCGGCGCTACCTGGAACGTGTCGCCGGCGAGCCAGCGATTGCCCCCCTCGCCGGCTACCCTTGGGGCCCGTGACCGAGCGTCTCACCAGGCTCACGCAAGACAGGGTCGTCCAGGTCCACGTCCAGGTCCACGTCCAGGTCCAGGAAAGGCAGCCAGTTCTTGCGAGTTTGGGTTTCCGGCCCGGTTGCGCCACTGCTGATAGAAGACCTGCCTCGCCTTGAGCAGGCCTTTAGGTAGGTGGGGGAGACGGAGACCGGAGCCCGGAGCCCGTTATTCTATTGAACGATCGCGATCTCGAACGGCGTCCTGGCGGGCCTCAGGGTGAAGCTACTGCTGGGCGCCTGAGATCTGGACCGTGGCGTCGAACAGCGACCTGGCGAGGAGGGTCATGAGATCGAGGGAAACCTGTTCGATCTCGACCTCGGGAGGGAGCTCGGGGCCGCCCTCCCCGGCCTCGCGGGTGCGAAGCACGAGCGACGGAATGCCCTGCATGGACGCCAGGCTCGCTCCGGTGTGGGGTGAGGAGATCTCGCGGGCGAGCACGGGGCTTAAGCCCGCGCGCCGAAGCGCCTGCGAGAGCGCGAGCACGAGGGGCGATTTCTCTTCGCCGCCCTCGACGCGCACGGCGGACGGGCGCGGTCCGGAGGCCAGGCGGCCGACGGCGTCGAGCTCGATCCACGCCGTGGCCCTCCCCTGGAGAGCCTCAAGCAACGCCTGGGCGCCGGCAGCGTCGTGATGGCCGCCGGCGAGCAGGGCGATGAGCACCGGAGCGCGGTGGGGCGCACGCTGGAGGGCCGCGGCCGCCGCCAACGCGACCGCCACGCCGCTCGCATTCTCATCGATGCCCAGGGCGCGCTGGTAGGAGTCCCAAAGTGAGGACCCGGCGGCGTCCCAGTGGGCGGCGAGCACTACTGGCCAGCGCCGGGGATCGCTGCCCGGGAGCTCGATGAGGACATTGCGCCACTCCTGATGAATGCCCTGCGGCGCGGCGCGCAGGAAGCTGGCGAGCTGTGGCCGGAGGCCGCGGCCGCTGGCCTCGCGCATGAGCGCTGCGACCACCGCAGTCGACTCGGGCGCCCAGGCGTAGCGCGTGGTGAGACGTGGCTCACCGGCGGCGGGCGGCGCCAGGCCGGCCAGCAGCTCCAGGGTCGGCCGCAGGCCGGCTCGCAGTGCAGCGCCCTTGTCAGGCTGCAGCTTGTCTAGCAGCAGTGCAACCGCGGCCTGGCTGGTATCGGTGGGCGGTCGGGGCACCCAGCCCAGCCCCCAGTGCAACGAGAGCATGCGGCCATCGGCCGCGGCGCCCGCCCCCGGCACGGCGACAACCGAGATGACCACTCCATCACCGGGCGGCAACAGTGGTAGATCCAAACGCGCCAGTCCATCCCTCTCGAAGCTCAAGGGCAGCTCGGCGTCCGGGCCGCGGCCTCGCAGGTGGACGGCGCGCGCCGCCCACCTCACCGAGGCATCCCCGCGCAGCGCGAGGGGTAGCGGGCGGTCGCCGTCGCCCTCGACGAGCAAATGAACAAAGCCCCCAACCCCACAGGAGAGCTGGCCGGAGGTCGGGCGCGAGGCTGCCACCCGCACCGCGGGCGGGCGGGGCGGGGCCAGGGTAGAGAAGGCGAAGCGGCCGGCGCCAAGATTGGGCTCGTCGAGCCAGCAGGCCATGGAGAAATCTCCCAGCAGCTCGGCGGCGCCGCGGGCCTCGCCGCGCTCGGCGAGCGCGGCTTCGAGACCGGAGAGGCCCTGCTCAGGCCGCGCCACCAGAACGCGCAACAGCTCGCTGCCATACCTCTCCCGCAGGAAGTGCACGAGAAGCAGTGACCACCCGTCCGAATTCAAGGGGTCGGACGCGGCATGGGCGCTTGGGCCGGGCAGCCCGTCGCCCCAGAGGAGGCGGGGAGGGGCGAGCTCACAGAGGTACCGGCTGTAGGTGGCGAGCAGGCGGCGCCAGGCCGTTTCCCGTGGGTCGCGGGCGTGGTGAAGGAGGTGGTGGAGGCTGGTGGCCAGGGAGCTCACATTCAGATGCGAGCGGTCTCCCTGCTGGGAGAAGGAGTGAAAGAGCACCTCGCCCTGATTCGAACGGAACCCATATTGCTGAGCCGCCGCCTCGTCCATTTGATCGAAGGGTGAGAACGAGGCGTTCTCGCGGTTGAAGCGAGCGAGGAGGAGAATCACCTTGCCGTTGCCATCGCGGTCCGGACAGGGTCCGAAGAGCTCGACCAGGGTGGGGTAGATGAGGCGGTCGAAGGTGCTGACGGCGCCGTCGAGCTGCCTCTCCTCGTCGTTCTCACCGAGCGTCGAAAAGCGATACCCGCGCTCGCGAAAAACGAGCAGATGCTCGCCCTGCCGAACGAGCTCGGCAGTCACCGAGACTTGAATCGGCTGCGCGCGGGGCCCTTCCTCGATCTTCCAGAAGGACCTGGTCGGGGCCGCGGTCGCGACCGCCGCCGCGATCAGCGGGTATGCGAGGAGAGAGATCACGCGAGCGCCTCCAGTGTGAGTGTAAGGCAGTCACCCGCCGGCAGTCGACTATCGGCGAGGCGGCACTGGCGTTTCAGGACCTCTCGGAAACTGCACAACCAACTGAGGGGATGGGGATTAGGGACTAGGGATTAGCCACTTACTCCTGAGAAACTTCGAAAATTCGAGGCAAAGCACCGACGCAATGCTGCAAAGCAACTGACGGGAATCGTGTTTTGCACCAGAACTACGACCCGAGATTTCGCGCTTAGCACGCATTGGGAGACTCCCGTTGAGCTAACCGCTAACCGCTAACTGCTAAAGGCTGGCGGCGGAGCCGGAACCATTTGGTTGCGGCTCCGCCGCCTTAGGGGTTAGCCATTCGCCCTTGAGAAATTTCGAATTTTCGCGGCAACCGTGGCCGATGAGGCACCGATGCCAATGAGCAAACTCAACGCGCGAGCATGGCTCGCGCCAGAGGCAAGGCGGCAGCACGGCTGCCGCACTCCAAGGCGCTCGGGGGGGTGGGGTGTGGAGTGCGCAAGCCATGCTTGCGCCTTGTCTTTCGCGCCAGTCATGCTGGCGCGCTGCAGCGCCGCCGTCGCCTGAGAAATGTAGAAACTCCAGGGCGGAGCCGCTTGGTTGCGGTTCCGCCGCGTTGGGTTAGCGGCCATTCCCCAACCCCTAACCCCCAACCCCCAACCCCTAACCAACCCCCAAAGCGCGCTCACGAGGCATTCAGGCGGTAAACTCTTTCCCGCGATGCTCGCTCTCGCGCTCGTCTGGTACCTCGTGGTCGGCTTCGGCGGGGCGGCCGGCTTCGTGGTGCTTCGCCGCCTGGGCTTTGGCGACGGCGCGGCGGCGGCTGCCGGTCGAGTGGTGGGATGGTCGTTTGCCGGCTACGCCGGCTGGCTCGCGGGCCTGCTCGGCCTCGCAGAGTGGTGGCTGGTGGCGCTGGCGGCCACGGTGGCGGCGTGGGTGCTCCTGCGGGCGCACTGGCGCGGGGTCTCGCTGCGCCCGATTGGCGAGGTGGAGCTGATCGGGGCGGCCACCTTCGTGGTGCTGGCCGCGCTGCGCTTCCCGGCGATGGCGGTGACGGCGACCGAAAAGCCGATGGACCTCGCCATCCTCGCCACCCTGCTGCGAGGTGGGGCGCTCCCTCCTGGCGATCCCTGGCTTTCCGGCACCGCCTTGCCCTACTACTACTGGGGCTTCGTGCCCTGGATTGCACCGGCGCGCCTGCTCGGGCTCAATCCGGACGTCGTCTTCAACCTGCTGGTCGTGACCCTGGCCGCCGTCACCGCCCAGGCCGCCTGGGCGC
>JAZDGE010000219.1:0-7549 GCA_043807175.1 Acidobacteriota bacterium | reverse complement strand
TCCTGCTGTCGACCGGCGAGGACCGCCCGGTGGCCCTGTTCGCCTACCTGCTGGTGGCCACCACCGGGGTTCACCTCGTCGCCCTGCGGATGCGCTTCCGGCTCGCCCCATGGCTTGCGATCGCCGGCGCCGTCGTGCTCTTCGGCGGCTGGTACGAGAAGTTCTTCGACCTCAAGGCGCCGCTGCCCGATCCCGTAACCGGCGAGCTGCTCGCCTCCACCGCCGGCGCGTACTGGGCGCTCGCGCCCCGGCTCGCTCCGCTCGGCTTCGCCATCGCTTTTGCCGCCTTCTGGGTGGGCCTCGCCTTCGCGGCGCGCCGGCGCAACTGGGCCTTGGTGGGTCCGACCGCGCTCCTGCTCGCGGGCCTGCTGGCCGCCCATGCCGGGTGTGGGGCGCTGCTGCTCGACCGGCCCGGGTTGCTGGCGGCGGCGATGGTGGCCTGCGGCGTCGCCGCTGCGGCGCTGCTGCGCCGGGAGGAGGAGCCGGCGCTGCTCGGCCTCCCGCTGCTGGCCTCCTTCGCCATCCTGGCCTGGCGCAGCGAGCTCGCCCACCAACGGCCGCTGTTGGCGGTGGCGCTGGGTGGGCTGTGGCTGCTCGTCTATGGCGCGGCGCTGGTGCGCCGGGCCGCGCGCGCGCTCGCGGGCGAGCAGCAGCGCCGCACCTTCATCGTCCTCACCATTGCCGGCGTGCTGGCCGTCGCGCTCGCCAGCCTGCTCCTCGGCGAACGGCCGCCGCAGGCGTTGGCGGCCTCGGTGCTCGTCCTGTCGCTGGGCGCCCTTGGGCTGTCGCTGTGGCAGGCCCCGTTCTGGCTCGGCGCCGCGGTCGGCGGGGCGGCGGTCCTGGCACTGCTGAACGCGGCCCCCGAGGTCAAGGAGGGGAGTGGCGTCTTCCTCGCGCTGGTTGGGCTGTGGGCCGCGACCTATCTCGCCGCGGCCGGCCGTGAGCTGCTCCGCCGCGCGCCCTCGCCGCTGCTTGTGCTGACCGCCGCGGGTGGTCCGCTCGCCTTCGTGGCCACCGTGTTTCTCAGCACGCCGCAAGATCAGGCTGGGCTGCGGGCGCTGTGCGTGGCGGCGGCGGGTCTCGCCGTGTTCGCCCTCGGCGCGGCCCTGCTCCGGCGCCAGCCCGGCGAACGCGATGCCAGCACCGTGCTGCTCGGCGAAGGGGTGGCACTGCTCGCGCTGGCCGCCGGGGTGGCTTTCTCCGGGGTCACGATCACGCTGGTGTGGGCGGTGATGGCGGCAGTGGTCGCCCACCTGGCGGCCCGTCGCGACGACCAGCGGTGGCTGCTCGGTGCGGCGGCGCTGTTTGGCGTCGCCCTGCTGCGCCTGCTTACGATCGACATCGCGGTGGCGAGCAACGAGCTCGGCCAGTTCTGGGCCACCACCGGGCGCGAGGGCGCGCTCCACCTCACGCCGCTGGCGAACCCGCGCGCCGCCGCCCTTGCCGGCCTCGCCTTGGCGCTGCTGGCCGCCGCCCGCGCCGCGGCGCAGAGAAAGGCCGAGAGCTCCTGGCGCACTGCGGCCGCCTCCTTCGCCACCCTCGCCCACGCGCTCCTGCTGGGGCTGGTGGTCAGCGAGGTCCGCCTGCTCGTCACGGTCTACCCGGCGCTGCCCATTGGCGGGTTGCCCGAGGACGAGTTCCAAGCGTTCATGGCCAAGGTGGGACAGGCGCTGGAGGCGCAGCGCAACCGGCTTGCCGTCAGCACCACGCTCGCCATGGGCGGCTACGGCGGCCTGCTGCTCGCTCTTGGCTTCGCGCTGCGCAGTGTGCTGCACCGCTGGCTCGGCCTGATCGTGCTCGGCGCGACGCTCGCCAAGCTGGCGCTGTGGGACATCTGGAAGCTGCCCCGGCTGTTGCAGGTCGTGGTGCTGGTGGGCGTGGGGGCGCTCCTGCTCGGCGCTGGATTTCTCTACGCCCGTTTCGGCAGGCGCATCCTCGGCTTCCTCCGCGACGGTGCCGCGGCGCTCCTGCTCGGCCTCGCCGCCGCGCCGGCCGAGGCGGTGGACGTCCGCCGGTTCTCCCATCGCGCCGAGCTGGCGGTGGAGCAACCCGGCCTGGTGGCGGTTCCCGTCGAGCCGGAGCTCTACCGTGCCAGCCGCCAGGGGCCGGCGCTGGCGGGCCTGCGGATCGTGGCGCCCGGCGGCGGTGAGGCGCCCTGGTTCCTGCGTGACGTGGCGCCCGCCCAACCGGCGGCGGACGTACCGATCGAGATGCTCGACCCGGTGGTCGCCCCGGAAGGAAGCACGCGCGCCACCTTCGACGTTGGCCACGCCGGCACGCGCCACAGCGAGCTCGAGCTGCGGCTCGAAGGCAAGGACTTCCTGCGCCACTGCCGGATCGAGGTAAGCGACGACCGCGCCGGCTGGGCATTGCTCGCCACCCGGCTCGTCTACCGCGCTACCGGCGAGGGCGAGAAAGTGAGCGAGCGGACCACCCTTCGCTATCCGGTCTCGGCCTCGCGCTATCTGCGGCTCACCATCGAGGGCGTTGCCGGCCAGGCGCCGGTGCCGATTCTCGGCGCGTCGATGCGCCTGCGGGAAGCCGGCGCCGAGCCCACCGGGGAGGTGCCGCTCGCGATCGTGCGCCGCCAGGAGGACAGCGAGCAGCATCGCAGCGTGCTGGTGCTCGACGCCGGCGGCAAGGGCGTGCCGATCCGCGCCCTCATCGTGTCCTGCGCCGATTCCCGCTTCGAGCGCCGAGTCAAGCTCGAAGCGACCAACCGCGAGGAGACCTGGCTCGACGTTGCGCACGGCGTCCTCTTTCGCGCCGGCGACGATGAAGGACTGCGGCTTTCGGCAGGCAGCGCCAAGCGCTTCTTCCGCCTTACGATCTCCAACGGGGACGACCCGCCGCTCCGGATCACCGAGGCGGCAGGGGAGTTCCGCCGCCAGGAGATCATCGTCGAGGCGAGGACCGCCGGAGTCCATCGCTTCTACCTCGGACGGGACAAGATCGAGGCGCCGGCCTACGACCTCGCGGCGGCGTTTGGCAAGCTGGCGGCGCCGGCCGTGCGGCGCGCCACGCTCGGCCACCTCGTCGCCAACCCCGAGCTGGCGCCGGTCCCGGCCGACGAGGGCCGGCGGCCCTGGAGCGAGCGCGCCCGCCTGCCGATCGGCGTCGCCCTGGGCCTGCTCACGTTCCTGCTTGCCTGGTGGGCGCTGCGGCTCCTGCGCCGGACGCCGCGCGGCGAGTAGTCCTGGCCGGGCAACGCCTTCGGCCGCATCGCCAGCGTGGCGCCACCGGGCGTCAGCGTGGGCCCTCGGGAGGCGCCGTGGTGCTCGCGGGAGTCACCGTGCTGGCAGTGCAGGTCCCGTAGGGAGAGCAGCGAGGGTCCCAGGCCGGGTCCATCGTGAGGTTGAGCGCGGCGGCAACTCGCTCGAAGGGAGCCAGGCGATGGCGCGATGGCGCCGGCGAGGCGTCGTGGGTGATCAACACGCCGTGCGCGAAGGTGGGCCCAAGTGGGAAGTTGGTCGCGTCCATGCCGTCCGTCTCATCCACGTCCCCAACACGAAACGTCCCCAACCACGCGTTGTTGCCCGCGCGGGCGTAGACGACATTTCGCACGTCAGCGCCGGCGCTTTGGCCGGAGGCGATCAGGTAGCCGTTGCCGTCGCTCATGTAGTAGAGCGTCAGCCCCTCGACATCGGCCTTCAGGCCGGTTGCCGAGCCGACCCGGTCGACCGCTACCCGAGTGGCGCCGGCCGCCGGTTCGGCGTCGTACCTCCAAATCCCGACATCCTCTTCGCCAATGTAGAAGCTCTGCTGCACGTCGTCGGCGACACACCCCTCGACCTGGCCGCCAACATCGAAGGTGCGTGCCACAGTCCCACCCACCGACGAGCCGCCGCTCAGCTCGATCTGCTCGACAGTTCCGTCCTTCCAGTTCGCGAAGAAGTAGTACTTGCCCATTTCCTGGCTGTAGTACATGCAGCCGCCGTAGACCAACTTCTTTGCGCGCGGCAGCGTGCTCGCGGCAATAGTGCCGTTCGCGTACTCGAGTCTCCCTGCCGGCATGGAGTGCGGATTCACCTTATAGAGCGTGAGCGCGCTGTCCGTCTCGTTGGCGACGCCGACCAGCGCCACGTGCGTGTGCGTCTGACCGCTGGCAAACGTCCCGGTCAACGGGAAGTTGTAGCGGATGTCGACGTTGTTCATGTATTTGTTGCCATCGATAAACTGGATCTCCTCACCCGCCAGGTTCCAGAGCACTAGTCCGCCCTTCTTGTCGTCGCCGATGATCACGCTCTGGGAAGGGTCGGTCGGGTGGATCCAGATTGCGGTGTCGTCGCAGGCGTCGCCCGCCGAGTGACACGGCCCGGTAGTCACCGTGGATTGCACCACCGGGAAATGCCCCGTCACCGGAACGGTCCTCGTACACGTGAGCGCGGCCGCAACGACCAGCGCCGAGAACGAAAGGTGGATGAGATCTCGCATCGTGATCGCCCCCGCTCATCTCCGGGGCCGGCCCCAACTGAGGGCCGGTCCCCTTGATCGTGTCGTGCACGTCCGGATGAAAGCTCTTAGTTGAAGTCCACCACCGTGATTTTGCCCTCGGCGCGGTTGGTTCGCAGCATGACCAGGTTCTCGGGCACCTCGTCGAGCTTGATCTTCTTGGTGATCATGGGCGTCATGTCCATCCCCGCCGCCATCGCCTCGATCACATGCGGAAAGGTCCCGTGGCCCGAGTGCCCCTGCGACCCCACAATCTGCGCCCGGCGGACCTGGAGGACCTCGCCGGTCACGGGCATCTTCGCGTCGGCGCGGGCAACGACCACGACCGTGGAGTTGAGCGTTCTCCCCTCCCAGATCGTCTGCTCGATGGCGGGATAGACGACGGTCGGCAGGCCTGTCGCCTCGAGGTAGAGCTTGGCCCCCATGCCATCGGTCAACTGCAGCACGCGTTCGGTGAAGCTCTCCTTGATGGGGTCGATCACGTGGTCCGCGCCCATCAGCTTGCCAATCCGCTGGCGCGCGGGCTCGGGCTCGGAGAGGATCACGATGGAGGCCCCCTGGGTCTTCATGATCCTGACCGCCGCCATCCCGATCGGCCCACCGCCGCAGACCACCACGTTGTCACCCGGGCGCACGCCGCCGCCCCACTGGATCATCGCGGTGTAGGCGACCGAGGTCGGCTCGACCAGCGAGCCGGCGAGGAAGATGTCGTCCCCCTGGTAGGAGCGCCGCAGCGGTTCCAGGCTCCAGAGCAGACGCGACGGCAAGACCACGTAGCGGGCATAGCCGCCGTTCACGTTGAAGCCGATTTCGTCGAGCTTCTCGCAGTGGTTGGGCAGGCCGTCCGCACACGGCCGGCACTTGGCGCACCAGACCATCTCCTCGGCGCAGACGGGCTCTCCTCCCTTGAAGGGCTTCATGGTCCGCTTGTCAAAAGCCTTCTTACCGCCCTTCACGACAACACCTGCCACCTCGTGACCGAGAATGGCTGGAAAACCCGTGAGCCCAGGGTAGAAGATGTAGCCGTCGTCCGTCGTCTGGTACATGTGGACGTCTGAGCCGCAGATCCCAACCGCCTTCATCTCGATCAGCACCTCGTCGTCCGCCGGCTCCGGGATCGGATGGCTGTCGAGCGAGATCTTGGGGTGCCGCCAGACCTTGCTGCCAAGGTAGGTCTGCTTCCCCTCGATATCCTTCGCGCCCAGCTTGAAACCCGGTCTGGGCTCCCAGGTCGCGTGAAGCGTTACACCCCGCATCGTCCCATTCATTGCCGTTCTCCTTTTCAGTCGTTGATGGCCGTCACACTGTTGAAGCGTCAGTCGACCCACCTTTCCACCATGACCATATTCATTTCCTTGTGGTACTTGCAGTGAAAGCCCAGCGAGGCGAGGCCGGTCAGGGACACCATCCTGCTGGACTTGTCGAGGAACATGTCATCGGTCAACTGGAGTCGAACCCCGCCTTCGCCATAGCTGAGAATCTTCGTGCTGGGCTCGAACGTGCCAGAAAGGGAGGTCGCGAGAGCATCAATGTCGACAAACCACTCGCCAGACACACTCTGCACAGGTGGATTGCCGAGCTGGACGAGGTATCCAAGCACAGCAAAACGGACGCTCTTGTACGCTCCAAACGGGACCACGGGCGTCGATTCCTCGGGCCTTGCCTTGTCAATCACGAGCTCGTCGACCACGGTCCCGTCCGCCAACCTGGTTCTCACCGTCAGCCTGTCTCGCTCCACTTCGACAAGCAGGTAGCAGCTTTGGGCTTGCGGGTCGTAGAAGAACGGATGCCAGATCTTGCGACCCAGGTCGCTCTTGGCGTTGTCGCCGGACCGGCCCGAAATGAAGTACACCGTCCCCTCGCGCGCGCTCCCCACAAAGTCCTCATTCTTCAGGAAGAAGCTGCGCGCCATGGCATGCTCGTGAGCGTTGAACACAATATCGGCGTGGTGCTTGTCGATGACGGGCCCGAAGTTGACCTTTGTGAGCGTGCCTGACCGGTCAGGCTTCAGACCATATGTGGCGTCGTGGTAGACCACGATCTTCCAACGTTTGAAAGTAGCGGCGAGGTCAGCGTCCAGCCAGGCAACCTCAGCTTCGATCATTGCCTTCCGGTCAGTTGGCTCGGCAAACTCGTAGGTGAATGAGCTGTTGAGCACGGCGATGTGCGCCGGGCCGTAGTCAAACGAGTACACCTCACCCTTGAAATTCGTTGGACCATTCTGCGGAACCTTGAAGAGCTTGACGAAGTAGTCGGGCTTCTGCCACTTCTCCTTGCTCGTCACACCCCGGGGCTCGTGATCGCCGATCGCCGGCATGTCGGGAATGTTGGCGATGACTTCCTGGCAACCGGAAAACCAGGCCTCCCATTGCTCATAGTCCTTCCCGGCGTAGATCAGATCTCCCACGCTCATGACAAACCTGGCATCGGGGTTCTGCTTGTAGGCCTGCGTGGCAGTCTGCCGCCAAACCGTGTAGACCGGCTTCTTCTCATGAGAATCGCCGAAGACAATGAACTTGAACTTCTCTTCCTCTCCTTTTTCGGTTTGAAAGGCGTAGGTGGCGCTCCAGTTGACGCCATCGCCGACGCGGTACTGGTACCTTGTCCCCGGCTGCAAATCGCGCAAGGTCGCTGAGAAAAGGTTGATGGCTCCGACGTTGGTGGTCAAGGTCTCCGGTGGAGCGACCGTGACGGTCGTAAACGGCTCGCCCAGCTCCGCATACTGAACCCTGCCAACGGTGACCGTGCTGTCGGTACGCCACCCGATGGTCTGGGTCGTTTTTGGGCTCTCCGACCACGTCAGCCTGATATTGTCGGGTGCCGCCGATGCGGCGGCGAAGGCCAGACCGGGTGTGACTACAGCAGCAAAGAGAAACCCCGTCATTGGCCCGAGCCAAGCTCGCCTAAGCACTGCCTTGCCGTCCTTTCGGTAGAGAAAGTCGCGCCGCTCCGGAATCGCGGTGTCTGGTCTGTTGGGCTCTTGGTGCTGTGGTCCTCCTCCGCGGGCACCGTTCCAAATGGAACGTTCCAGGAAGAATCTAGGACTCTTCCACGATCATGTCAAGCGGCACCGGTGGCTCGCCACTGTTCCTCGGCG